>JAAZMQ010000013.1 GCA_012798745.1 Bacteroidales bacterium | reverse complement strand
TACTATTTTGAACAGGCAAGAAACGGTATGTTCACACGCCAAGCCGTAATTTGCGATCTGATGGGGATTGAAGTATAACACATAGAAAAAACAAAAATAGAAACCTATGAGAAAAGAACTACAAGTAGCTGCTCTTGAAAACGGTACGGCCATTGACCACATTCCTCCACAAGCATTATTTAAAGTGGTATCGTTGTTGCAATTGCAACAACTTAATAATCGAATTACTATTGGAAATAATCTGAGGAGCAGCAAAATTGGGAAAAAAGGCATTATTAAGGTGGCCGACAAATTTTTTGAAGAAGACGAAATTAATCGTATCGCCTTAATAGCTCCCAATGTAACACTGAACATTATAAAAAACTATGAGGTAATTGAAAAGAAAAAAGTTATATTACCCGACGAGATTATTGGAATCGTAAAATGCAATAATCCGAAATGCATTACCAACAACGAACCAATGAAAACCCGTTTTCATATTATTGATAAAGAAAAAGTAGAGCTACAGTGTCACTATTGTGAAATAAAAATTAGAAAAGAAGAAATTATTTTATAATGAAAAAAGACCAAAAACCGGCAACGATGATTTATCCGCTACCTGCGGTGATGATTAGCTGCGGAAGCACCCCCGAGGAATATAATATTATTACCGCAAGCTGGGTAGGAACCATTTGCAGCAATCCGCCGATGTGTTACATATCCATACGCCCCGAAAGGCACTCGCACGATATTATCAAACGGAACAAAGAATATGTCATTAATCTCACAACCGAAGAATTGGCAAAAGCAACCGACTGGTGTGGTAACCGCTCCGGACGCAATTACGATAAATTCAAAGAAATGCAGCTTACACCCGGTAAAGCCACAGTGGTAAATGCTCCGATTATTGAAGAAGCACCACTGTCTATTGAATGCAGGGTAAAAGAAATTATCCCACTGGGATCGCATGATATGTTTCTATCCGAGGTGGTCAACATCAAAGCAGACGAGAAATATTTTGATCCGGAAACCGGAAAATTTGATCTGGAACGCGCAAAACCACTTGTTTATGTGCAGAATAAATATTATGGGTTAGGCCAATTTATTGGTAAATCCGGATGGAGTATACAAAAGAAAGAAACAAAAAAGTAAACAGATGCAATTACCCGAAATTAGATTAGAAATTTATTCGTTACATCAAGCTGTTTGAAATCATGCCTCTGAATTTACCTCATAACTTACCGGCCATAGATATTCTGAGCAAAGAACATATCTTTGTAATGAACGATTTGCGTGCGTCTACACAGGATATACGTCCGCTAAAAATTGCGGTTCTCAACCTGATGCCGTTAAAAATAACGACTGAAACCGATCTGATACGATTACTTTCTAATTCACCATTACAGATAGAAATCGATTTCGTTCAGTTGGAAACCCATTTTCCAAAAAATACGCCTATCGAACATCTGATGGAGTTTTATAAACCTTTTTCGGTAATCAAAAAAAATTTTTACGACGGTTTCATCGTTACCGGAGCACCGGTGGAATTAATGCCGTTTGAAGAAGTAAACTACTGGAAAGAACTGACGAATATTTTTAATTGGGCACGAACTCACGTAACTTCAACATTTTACATTTGCTGGGCAGCGCAAGCAGCCATGTATCATTTTTACGGGATAAATAAATACCCCTTGGAGAAAAAATTATTTGGTGTTTTCAAACACAAAATAAACGATCCTTCTTTCCCCCTTTTCAGGGGCTTCGACGATGAATTCTATGCCCCCCACAGCAGACATACAACCGTCTGTATTAACGAAATTAAAGAACGTCCGGAATTAACCATTTTATCGCAATCTGACGAGGCCGGTGTTTATATTGTTTCTTCGCGGGGTCGGCGAGAATTTTACGTTACAGGGCATTCCGAATATTCACCCCTTACCCTTCATAATGAATACATGCGTGATGTGGCAAAAGGACTGACGTCGGTAGAACTCCCCAAAAATTACTATCGAAACAACGATCCCTCACAACCTCCCTTGGTATTATGGCGGAGTCACGCTAATTTGCTATTCATCAATTGGCTAAATTATTTTGTTTATCAGGCTACCCCTTATGATATAAGCAAAATTGAGGAATTAGGAGAACTGTAATATTGCACATTCGTCTATTTTATAAAGCAAATACATCTCTTCTTTCAGGGGAAAAACTTTAAAAATATTTTCTATTTCTATATCTCAAAAAAAAATGCGAAATTTGAAAGTTATAAATACACTCTGTAAATAATTGAATTGAATTAAATAACATAAAAATCGAAAGTAAATGACTAAAAGTGCTTTACAAATTGCAAGGGCGAGTTATGTACCC
>JAAZMQ010000136.1 GCA_012798745.1 Bacteroidales bacterium | reverse complement strand
ACCACCACGATAAAATAGACAGGGTAACGGTTTGGGGAGTGAACGATGGACAATCGTGGAGAAATTATTGGCCGGTCGGAGGAAGAACCGATTATCCATTGTTGTTTGACCGAAATTATCAACCCAAACCCATAGTTGAGGCAATTATCAAAGAAGCCTTAGCTGTCAATTAATTATTGTTATAAATGAAAATCACTAAAAATAAAAAATAAAAAATAAAAACAATGAGATATTTAGTAAAAAATTTGTATACAGCAGATCCTGCTGCACATGTATTTAATGACAGAATTTATATTTATACTTCGCATGATATTGATGCCGGTATTCCTGAGAATGATAGCGGCGATCATTTTGATATGCGCGATTATCATGTTTTTTCCATGGACGATATTGAAGGAGAAGTTGTTGATCATGGAGTGATTCTCGATATTAAAGATATTCCGTGGGCGGGAAGGCAATTGTGGGCGCCAGATGTTGCGTATAAGAACGGGAAATACTACCTTTACTTTCCCTTAAAGGATAAAACAGATATCTTTAGGATTGGCGTGGCAATAAGTGATAGGCCCGAAGGTCCGTTTATTCCTCAAAGCGATCCCATAAAAGGAAGTTATAGTATCGATCCTGCTGTATGGGATGATGGTGATGGCAATTTCTATATGTATTTCGGCGGATTGTGGGGCGGACAATTGCAGCGGTATCGCAACAATAAGGCTATCGAATGCGGTCATGAGCCTGCTGATGATGAACCTGCTTTATGTGCTCGTGTTGTGAGACTCAGCGACGATATGCTGGAGTTTGCAGAGGAGCCTCGAGATGTTCTTATTCTTGATGAGAAGGGCGAACCGTTGAGGGCTGGCGATCATAAGCGCAGGTATTTTGAAGCACCTTGGATGCATAAATACAACGGGAAGTATTATTTTTCGTACTCTACAGGGAATACACATTTAATATGTTATGCCATAGGAGACAATCCATACGGACCATTCACTTATCAGGGTGTAATATTGACGCCGGTTGTGGGATGGACTACCCATCATTCCATTTGTGAGTTTAAGGGGAAATGGTATCTTTTTCATCACGACAGTGTGCCTTCCGGAGGAAAAACATGGCTTCGAAGCATTAAAGTAGTAGAATTAGAATACAATGAAGACGGCACGATTAAAACCATAGAGGGAGGAGGACACTAAAACTATTTTTTGTAAGAACGGATTTGTATAGCTGTATATTGATGAATAACTTTTAATTATTTTAATTGTGAAAAGGACAAATTACCTGACGTATTTTATTATTATTTTCTCTCTTGTTTTTTTTCGATGCAGCAAGCCTGCAGAACCTTATTTGAACACGAAATTGTCGTTTGAAGAACGTGCCGAGGATTTGTTGTCGCGACTCACGTTGGAAGAAAAAGTAAGTTTGATGCGTTACGATTCGCCGGGCATAGAGCGTTTGGGCATTCCGGCTTACAACTGGTGGAACGAGTGTCTTCACGGCGTTGCCCGTTCGGGTTTGGCCACCGTTTTTCCTCAGGCGATAGGTATGGCAGCCATGTGGGATGCGGAAGAAATGTTTGCTATAGCCACGGCCATTTCCGACGAAGCCCGCGCCAAGCATCACGATTACGCGTCGAAAGGCAAGCGCGGGATTTATCAAGGGCTGACGTTTTGGAGTCCGAACATCAACATTTTCCGTGATCCGCGTTGGGGGAGGGGCATGGAGACCTATGGGGAGGATCCCTATATGACAGCCGAGACCGCCATACCTTTTATCAAAGGTTTGCAGGGTGATGATCCGAAATACCTGAAGTTGGTGGCTACGGTGAAACATTTTGCGGCACATAGCGGTCCGGAATCCGTGAGGCATTCGTTCGACGTTTATCCGAGCGATTACGATCTGGCCGATACCTATTTTCCCCATTTCATGCGGAGTATCCGTGAAGCGGATGTATATTCCGTGATGTGTGCTTATCAGCGTTTCAAAGGTGAGCCGTGCTGCGGGAGCAAGTATCTGGAGGATTTGTTGCGGAACAAATGGGGATTGAAGGGTTATATTGTTTCGGATTGCGGAGCCATCAGCGATTTTTACCGCAAAGATGCCCACCATATAGTGAATACCCCCGAAGAGGCGGCAGCCAAAGCGGTAGAGGCCGGCACGGATTTGAATTGCGGCAACACGTATTATCCGCATCTGATTGAAGCGGTCAAAAAACAACTGATTACCGAAGCTGAGATTGATGTTTCGGTCAAAAGACTTCTTGTGGCAAGGATGAAACTGGGCATGTTTGATTCGGACAAGGCAGTGAAATATACCCAAATACCCCTCAGTGTGGTGGATTGCGAAAAACACCGGGAGTTGGCTTTGGAAGCGGCGCGCAAATCGATTGTGTTACTTAAGAATGATAACGACATTTTGCCGTTTTCGAAAGGCGTTAAAAAGGTTGCCGTTATCGGTCCCAATGCCGATAACGAGGAAGTTTTGTTGGGGAATTATAACGGATATCCTTCCGTTCGAATTACACCATTGAAGGGTATAAGGGAAAAATTGCCCGATGCCGAAGTCGGTTACGCGTTAGGGTGCAGGTTGGCCGATGAACTTCCTTATTTGGAAGTGATTCCTGCAGCCTGTTTTTATACGGATGCAAGCCGGCAAACGAAAGGGCTGACGGCCGAATATTTCGACAACGCACAATTGGAGGGAACGCCCAAGCATATGCGAATCGACGACCATATTGATTTCGAATGGTGGACTAGCGCTCCTTTTGCTGATATGCAGTATGATCGGTTTTCCGTACGTTGGAAAGGTGTTCTTGTTCCGCCTGTCAGTGGAGAATATGCTTTGGGCGGCGAAGCATTCAGTGGATTTAAACTCATGTTGGATGGAAAAGTGTTAACGTTTGGGCAAAGCGGACATCATGCTAAAAAAGGATATGAAAGGATAACCCTTGAGAAGGGAAAACCTTACGAGATCGAAGTGGAGTATATTCAAAACGATACGGAATATCCGCATGTGCGTATTTTGTGGGAAGTTCCCGGCAAGAATCTCAAACAGGAAGCCGTCAATCTGGCAGAAGCTTCCGATGTGGTTGTGCTGTGTATGGGATTAAGTCCGTCGCTCGAAGGAGAAGAGATGAATGTCAGTATCGACGGTTTTTACAAGGGTGATCGTACCGACATCAATTTGCCGCGGATTCAGACCGATTTGATGAAAGAGATCGTGAAACAGGGTAAACCAACGGTT
>JAAZMQ010000357.1 GCA_012798745.1 Bacteroidales bacterium | reverse complement strand
CCTTACTGGCAATGATAGATGCAAGTGAAGTTAGAGAGGAGGATGAGAATTTTAAAAATGCAGTAGATTATATGTTTGAAGCCTTAGAAGAAAAGGATCCAGACCATTTTGCAGTTAAGCAATATCGCAAATATAAACTAGCAGCAGGAAAAACTGCTAAATCAATTTTAATTTCTTGTGGTGCAAGGTTAGCCCCTTTTGATATTAAGGAACTAAGAGATTTAATGAGTGAGGATGAGATGGAGTTAGATACTCTAGGAGATAGGAAAACTGCCTTATTTGTTATTATTTCAGATACAGATGATACTTTCAATTTTGTTGTATCACTAATGTATTCTCAGATGTTTAATTTACTCTGCGACAAGGCTGATGATGTATATGGGGGAAGACTTCCAGTTCATGTGAGATGTCTTCTTGACGAGTTTGCAAATATTGGGCTGATTCCTAAATTTGAAAAACTTATAGCAACAATACGTTCAAGGGAAATAAGTGCTTGTATAGTTCTACAGGCACAATCTCAATTAAAGGCAATTTACAAAGATAATGCAGATACCATAATAGGAAACTGTGATACAACTTTATTCTTAGGGGGGAAGGAGAATGGTACTTTAAAAGAGATTTCAGAAACATTAGGCAAGGAAACTATTGACCTATTTAACACATCGGAAACAAGAAGTAATCAAAAGTCCTTTGGCCTTAACTATCAGAAGACAGGTAAGGAGCTTATGACCAAGGATGAACTTTTTGTAATGGATGGAAGCAAGTGTATTATGCAGCTTAGGGGTGTAAGACCCTTCCTATCAGATAAGTTTGATATTACAAAACATAAAAATTACAAGCTTCTAGAAGATTATGATGATAAGAACTTCTTCGATATTGAAGAATACATGAAAAGAAAAGGTAAGGCAAGGCTAGGTAAGGAGTCAATAATAACAAGACTGTAGGTGATTATATGATGATAAGGGTAAGAAGTCCAACTAAATAAAATACTAGTTCAATATTAGCGATTGGATAAGAAATAAGTCCAGTCGCTTTTTTTATTTAAAAAAGAAAATAGGAGGTAGAGATTAAGGAATGGCAGATTTTAAAGAAAGAGATATGAAAAATGTAACAGCTAATCTAGTAGGGGAGGTAAAAACAGCCTCTTTTGACTGGGATGGCGAAACCATAAATGTAACTAACTTTTCCCTAGTGGAGAAAAGAAATGGCAGAAGATATTACACAAATTGTTCAGCCTATGGAGAATGGTCTGAGCTAGCTAAGGAATTAAAGCCAGGAGACCTTGTCCATGTCTTTGGATATATCAAAGAAAGAAGAAACAATGACAAGTCATATAAGAATTTTATAGTAAAACATATGAATAAAATAGAAAAAGAAAATAAGGAGGAAAAATAATATGGCATTTTTTACAGAGGGAATATCAGTATTACAAACTTTAGTTACAGCAATTGGTGCAGGTTTAGGAGCATGGGGAGTAATTAACCTTATGGAGGGCTATGGGAATGATAACCCTGGAGCAAAGTCACAAGGAATCAAGCAATT
>JAAZMQ010000135.1 GCA_012798745.1 Bacteroidales bacterium | reverse complement strand
ATGATCTTCATAAAGCGGTTCTCCATCCATTACCGGTTTTACCGGCGTACGGTTGTAGTCTTTCAGCGTATTCTCATAACTTCCCGTGAAATTCGGTGTATGCCCGTTCTGCCGCATGTTAAAATCAAGCCACTCATCCTCGTGAAAATACTCGGCAGAACCCCGCCCTCCCTGCGGATGAAAAGTAATCAAATGAGCACCACCGTCCCCTTGGCGTATACCTGAGGCCATAGCTCGAATAATATTTTTGTGTACTTCTTTTTCGATGTCTCTGTCACCTCCGAGAATCCAAATAATATTTGGCGAATCCTTATAACGTTTGCCGAGAATTTCCCCATAGGATGCCGCATTTTCAGGAGTAAAAATCTCGGGGCCGATTCCCCATTTCTTATTCCATTTATCACCCCAAGTAGGCAGCAAACCGATGAACAATCCTTTTTCTTCTGCCTTTTTAATTACCCAGTCCACATGACGGAAATAGGCTTCGTTAATCTTTGTGGGATCATTGTCGATCAGCGGCCTTTCTCCCTCGGCATTCGGCGTATTCAATCCGTCATATTCGGCCAAAACAACCGCCTGAATAACGGTAAATCCTTTTTCTCTTCGGTTTTCCAAATATGTTTCGGTCTCCTCTTTATTCAACCGGTGAAAAAGTTCCCATGCCGTGTCGCCCAAGTAAAAAAACGGCATACCATCTTCAAACACCAAAAAACGTTTGTTTTCGGATACCTTCAGCTTTCCATGAGAAAAATCGACAGACTTTCCCTTCCATTTCATATCCTGTGCCTGGAGAGAGAAAATTAAAAAACATGATATCAGCAGCAATAAATTTGTTCTTATCTTTTCCATGATTTCGGTTATTCTTAATCTATAAAACTCCTCTTTTACAAAAATATACAAAATATTTACTCAACAATGATATTTTCTGTAAATTTGTTTACTCTAAATAATTTTTCTTGCAATTCTTTGAGAGATTGTCCTGCAACCGTACAATCTTTAAAGATCACGTTTTTTACACAATGATTTTCATCCAACCCCCAAATAACAATAGGCCCTTCATGAAACCATTCCACATTTTTAATCGTGACGTCCCGAATGTGGCCGGGAAGATCATCGCCATAAAGCGTTCCGTCGGTAATATGCAGCTCAAACAATTTTATTTCGGATTTCTCGACACGAATATTGTCAAAAAGAATATGGCTGATTACTGCAGGACCATCGCAAATAATGCTGAATCCGCTATGCCCATCGACCCGACTCCCGCCACGTGCAAGCAAAATATCGCAATTGTGCACTTCCACATTGCGGACATATTCGGCATTTGCTTCGAATCCGATGGTTATCCCATCGGCATAAGCAAAGCCTAACATAATATTATTTGCCACATAAATATCTTTTACCGGATGTTCGTAATCGGGAGCCTTTATAGCTATACAATCGTCGGTACAGCGAATAAAGCAATTGGTGATGCGTACCCTTTGCGATCCTGCCGGGTTGATTCCATCGGAACTCGGACCGAAACCCATTACTTTTACAAAATCGTATTCCACATCACGACAATTAATCAACGTATTGGTCCAACTTACGCCGTTTCGCACCGTTATTCCCTCGAATAAAATATTTTTGCTGTCCTCAATTCTTACCATTTGACTATATTCATAATTGCCGTCCAAAATGCCGCGACCTATTACCCGGATATTGGATACACCGTTGGCACGAATTCCTCCATATACCACAGCACCGGCAGCAATGTAAACAGTTTCATTATCCTTCATATCAATGTATCCCGCTCGATGAATACCCGGCCCAAAATACCTTACAAGAGGGTCACCGGCGGAAGGCGTGTCCTTTTCCTCTGGATTGGCAAAAAGAAAAAGTGGGGGCATATCCTCCATTTCCACTACCAATTGCCCTGGACCCTCCCAAGCAAAATAAATCTGTTTACCGTTTATGACAGGTTCTATTTTTAAATTTGCCGGTCTAATTTTCACATTGCGAGGGGTTTCTTTTACCGTTATTTTTACTGTTAATTTACCTTTGCCATCAAAATTCGCCATATGCAATTCTTGGGGTTGGGTTACCGCAGGATCACTAAACCAGTCGGGAAGATTATTTAAATCGAGATTGGATACGAATTTTTCTACCCAAACCGTCTTTCCGTTGATATTAACCGAATATATTTCGCTGGAAGGAAGTTTGTCTATTTTCGGATAAACCGTGACTTGACAATTGATTACAGAAAAAGGGAAAATGAGGCAAACAAAAGAGAGGAAAAAGAAAAAAATTGAATTTGATTTCATTTTTTGTGAATTTAGATTTTAAATTGCATCATAGAAAGAAACATCCTTCTATGATTTTTACTTCGACCTACCCTAACAAGATTTATTCTTCTTTATAACGCCCATTAACAAGGGTAACTACACTGTTAGCCGGTAACAGAATACTCTCCTTTCCCACATTCCCTTGCAAACTGCAATTTTCGTCCGACTTGTTTGAAGTGATATAGTATTCAAATGTAGCAGGAATATCGGTCCCTTCAAAATTTACCGTTTTAAGTATTTGAGAAGGATTTATCAGAATAACCACAAAATTATTCAGATCGGTATTCTCAAATGCAACGCCCAATATCTCTTCATCGGAAGAGTTTAATTCGACCATGCGGGAACCGGGTCTTACAAAACGGTAAAAATGTTTGGAAGCATAATACTTTTTCCCTTTCTGATATCCACTCATCAGGCAAAACTCACCAATTCCGCTTAACTCACTGCCCTGCCACCATACCCATGTCGAGGCTCTCCCGTAATAAAGAGCAGCATGAATGGCAATCGCCAGATCAATAGCGCCGGGTTTATTTCCGTCCCCGTTCCAGCTATCGATATAGCCCGATGTTTCGGTCATCCAATAAGGCTTACCTGTGGGGGCGGAAAATTGTTCTCTCGTGCGAGTCCAATAATCTCTATGTTTGGCAATTGCTGTAGCCTGAACCCCATCGGTATATCCATGAACTGCAAACGCATCCAAACAATTCAGAGCCTGAGGATCATTTTTTATAGCCATATGATAAAACCACTGGTAATTTTCTTCAGCTCCTTCCATGTCCAGCATATTTTCGCTCCCGTATATCTTAACGTCTGGAAATGCTTCTTTTACCTGAGGTACCACGTTTTTAAGCAAATCGCAATACCAGTAGGTGGTATAAACACATGAATTGTAAGGTTCCACGAACAGAGGTTCATTTTGCAAACTCAAGCCGTAAACATTAATCCCTGCAGTTCTGTACATATCCAAGCCGGCTTTAAGCCAATCAGCAAATTCATCGTATTTCTCCGGATCCAGCGTTCCGCCATTTTTAGTAGATCCATGCTCTCCTCCACGTTGGGCATTCTCATCCCCTGCCCAGGTCATGGAACAAGCAATCTTGAACTCTCCGGGCGGCGACCAAATGGAAAGAAGATATTTTAAAGGAACCTTATATTCATCGGCTTTAGCTTTCAAAGCTTTTACCATTGCCTCTTGTTTTCCCCAATAGCCATCCTGCGGATCCGTGGATATATCGGATTCTACAGGATTATTGGGATACAACTCGTTTCTCCACACAGTAATTCCCAAATCGTCAATGATCTGGGTTAACCATTTATCGTCAAAAAAATAATTGGGATCCGAACTGTTCCACCATACATCTTTCGCTCCAAAAAAGCCGAATCCTTCTATCTCCTGATACTTCACGGAGCGATCAATCGTTACACTAATTTCCTCCGGCACTTCCTGCTGATCGGACTCTTCGCCGTTTGTATCACCGGTAGAACATCCTATAAAAGGATAGACCATTACCAGCAGGTAACACAACATTGTTAAAAGTTTTCTGTCCATCATGATTTTTATTTTATGCTATCATTCAAAATATTACATCTTTATATCTTTATATCTTTACTTCTTGTTGCCCTGTTGTCAGTTTGATTTTCTTTCCATTCCATTTTAAGACCGCTTCCATTCCTTTCGGAATAGAAATTTTCCCTTTTAGTTCTACCTTATCGCGATAAAACTCAAGTTCGATATTCCCTGAATGGTGAGGATAAACCGCTGTAATTTTTTTGAGTTCGCCAAAAAAAGGTGCAATCTCCACTT
>JAAZMQ010000012.1 GCA_012798745.1 Bacteroidales bacterium | reverse complement strand
CAATGCTTACTACGATGTGAAACTAAAATATGCTCGCCTGCACGAGATCGGCATACCGGAGAAAAAAATAGAACCAAACAAATACGTTCAAAGCAGCTTGTTTAGATTTTGCCGCTTCATGAAATTAGATTTGACGGATAAAGAGCATCTGAATTCTCTATTTGAACGCGAAAATTTTACGCATGTTGTTCATCTTGCCGCGCAGGCCGGGGTAAGGTATTCTTTGGAAAATCCTTATGCCTATATCGACTCCAATATTGTGGGATTCGTCAACTTGTTGGAAGCATGTCGCCGGCATAAAGTCGAGCATTTGGTCTTTGCCAGTTCCAGTAGTGTCTATGGTGCAAATGCAAAAACTCCTTATAAGGAATCGGATCGTACGGATTCGCCGGTGAGCCTATATGCAGCGACAAAAAAAGCAGATGAATTAATGGCTTTTACTTATAGCAAAATCTATAAGATTCCGGTTACCGGAATTCGCTTTTTTACTGTATACGGACCCTGGGGGCGTCCCGATATGGCTCCTTCGCTGTTTATGTCGGCAATTTTGACAGGGAAACCAATCAAAGTTTTCAATTACGGAAACATGGAACGCGATTTTACGTATATCGACGATATCGTGGAGGGGCTTTTAAAAATTATCCCTTCACCTCCAAAAAACGAAATACCGTATGCTATATACAATATGGGATGCTCGTCGCCCGTAAAACTTATGGATTTTATTGCAACCATCGAAAGCATTACGGGTAAAAAAGCCGTAAAAGAATTAATGGGTATGCAGCCGGGAGATGTCATCAGCACTTATGCTGATACCTCCCTGCTCGAAAAAGAGTTCGGCTACAAACCTTCTACACCACTTGAAATCGGCATCCGCAAATTTTACGAATGGTTTACGCAATTCTATCGGTTTTGAACTTTAGTTTAATTTTTGATTTTATTGGCGTAAAACCGTTTTGATTTCCTTCCATACCATCACGATTGCCGTTAATAGCATAATAGCAAGGGCGATATAGGCAATGGTATCGGTGATTTTGATGCTCGGCGGATCAAATTTAAACACAATTTCGTGTTGTCCTTTGGGAACAGGCAGTGCGCGCAACGTGTAATTTGCTCGCAACATGGTTGCCGGCTTTTCGTCGATGGTGATTTTCCACCCTTTGGGATAATAGATTTCCGAAAAAACGGCTAATTCGTCTTTCTTTGCATCAACACGATAATTGAACAAATTGGAATCGTAAGATACCAACCGAATGGCAGACGTGGAATCTTTTGGAGTAACGGAGAATCCGGCAAGAAGAGGTGCAAATTGTTTATCTGCAACGGCTTGATTATGTAAATCCATTTTACCCAATGCATCGATTTCTTCATCGGCAGTGTTCACAAAAGTAATGTTATCCACAAACCATGCATTCCCCTGATAAAAAGGATTTGCTATCGGTAGTGTTCCGCCTCCTTCGGCCGGCATGATGATCCATTTGGTGTTCAGCATATTCAACACCTTAAATCCTTCAGCATCCACCGAGTCCAACAGGCCTTGGGTACGAATGATATCGTCTTGCAATGCCATCATTTCTTTAAAAAGATGTACATCGATCAGGTCTTGATACCTGCGCAATTTTGCGGGATGATATCCGCCGATGCATTTATGCCAGTAAGGCGTAATACCGTCGTTAAAAGTACTGGTAGCCATATTGAGCACCCGATAATGTTTGGTGGTATCGCTGAGAATTCGTTCATCGGTAGGTGTTTTTGTAAAAAATTGAGCTATGTCGGTTTTATGAGTAAAATGGCTGTCGTTCAGATAGCGTTTATCTACCGTCCACAAATCAATAAGGCAAAGAGCAAGGATACCTGCTGCCGCTGTTTGAGCTTTCAATTTATGATTTATCATGGCGTAGAGTAGGAGAGCTCCAATAACGATGATGGCAATACTCCGCCATGCATCTGCTGTAAACATGGCTATGCGCATTTCGGTGAGATTGTCTACAATGGCACGGAAATGTTCCGGTGGAAGGGTTTGCAAAGCTTGCATTTCACTGCTCGAGATGAACGAGGGAAAAAAGAGTTTTGGTGCAAGGGCAAACAGTAAAGCAATACCTCCCGTGAGTCCAAGACTGATATAGAGGTATTTTATGTTATTTTTCAGAATTTCAGGCTTCTCAATCAATTCTTTTATCGTTAGAGCAGCAAGCAACGGAATGCAAAATTCGGCTACAACAAGAATGGATGAAACCGTACGAAATTTATTATAAAAAGGAATGTTGTCGATAAAAAAATTGGTCAACCCCATGAAATTTTTCCCCCAAGAAAGCAAAATAGAAAAAACGGTCCCGGCAAGTAGCGCCCATTTCATGGGCCCTTTTACGATAAAAAGTCCCAATATAAATAATGTCAACACAAAAGCACCTACATACACAGGCCCTGAGGTTCCGGGCTGTTCTCCCCAATATTGACCGATTTGTGCGTACAACTGCCGGTATTCAGGTCGTGCCTTGCTCATAGCCTTTGGGTTTTCTGAAAGCGGAACCGATGCCCCGCCTTTGGCATTAGGAATGAGCAGTGTCCATGTTTCGTCAACACCGTAACTCCACTGGGTAATGTAATCGCGTTCCAGACCGTTACCTGTTTTGTTGGCTTCTCCGTGATGCGAAAGTTCCGATTTACCCCGAATGCTTTCTTTGGAGTATTCATAAGTGTGATACAAATTTGACGAATTGGCCAAAACGCCGATGATTGCAGCTATGACAATCACTCCTGTAGCTTTAAAAAAGTGGGGTAGTGTTTTGTTTTTTATTGCATCGACAAAAAATGCAAGCACCATGAAAAACATCACAAACAAAAAATAATAACTCATCTGAATGTGATTGGCCGAAATTTGAAAAGCAACAAAAATCATGACAAGCAATGCCCCCAACAAATATTTTTTTCGATAAGCATATACCAATCCCGCTATTGTAGGCGGTATGTAAGCCAGCGTAATAAATTTCCAGATATGTCCCGCAGCGATAATAATCAGGAAATACGAAGAGAAAGTCCAAAGAATAGCACCTAGTGCACTAATCAACGGCGATGCTTCGAATGCACGCATAAGGATATAAAAACCGAGCAGCATAATGAAAAGTAGGTATACATAATCGGGGAGAAACAGTGAGTAAAGTTTTTTAGCTGCATCCTGCGGTTTAGTAGAGTTATAAGTAGGCGACATTTGATAAGTAGGCATACCGCAAAACATGGAATTGATCCAGCGGGTGCGTTCGCCGTTATGGCGCTCCATGTAATCGCGTTGCTCTTTCCCTTGTCCGATTGCAGCCAATGAATCGTGTTGAGCAATAACCCTTCCTTCAAAAACGGCAGGGGAAAAATAGGCAACGGATAAAACCACGAATGCCGCGATAGCAATCAAATCGGGCAAAAATTTTTTAGAAAGAACAAAATTTTTCATTGGGATTATGTTTTTATGGCAGTGTGAATCGGAAATCACCCTGCTCGATTAATTTTTAGGTGTTATAGCCGGTTTATTTTACACTACCCGGCTTCCCGGGAATACGTTTTTCATCGGCTCAATGAGTACCGACGAACCATCGGGATTTTCTGCCGAAAGGATCATGCCTTCCGACACGATGCCGCGCAATTTTCTGGGTTCGAGATTGGCAATAAAGCACACTTGTTTACCTACTAACTCTTCGGGATGAGGATACCATTTTGCAAGGCCCGCAACAATGGTTCGTTTCCCTCGTCCGTCGTCCAACACAAAACGAAGCAATTTATCCGATTTGGGTAATTTCTCACATTCCAATACCGTTCCTACACGAATATCGAGTTTTTCGAATACCTCAAACGGAATGGTTTCTTTAACGGGTTTTGCTTTATATTCTTTTGCTTCGTTTGCTTTTTTAATAACAAGTAAGCGTTGAATTTGGTTTTCGATAACATCGTCTTCGATTTTTTCGAAAAGTAATTTCGATTTTCCAAGTTCATATCCGACAGGCAAAATATCGGCATCGCTCAAACGGTTCCATGATAAGTTATCGATACGGAGAAAGCGACGTATTTTTTCTGCTGAAAAAGGTAAAAACGGTTCAAAAACGATAGACAGGTTTGCAACAAGTTGCAGGGCTGTATTGAGGATGGTTGCCGTTCGATTGGTATCGGTTTTTATCGTTTTCCAGGGTTCGGTTTCAGCCAGATATTTATTGCCAAGATGGGCAAAATTCATGGCTTCCTGTTGAGCTTCGCGAAAACGGAAATTATCGAGATTTTTTTCTACAGCTTTTCTTAAATTGGCCAATTCTTCCAACGTTTTTTTGTCGTAATCGGTAAGCGATCCTCGAGGAGGAACTTTATTGTCGAAATGTTTTTGAGTAAGAATCAGCACACGGTTGATAAAATTTCCCAATACTCCCACTAATTCATTGTTGTTACGCGTTTGAAAATCTTTCCACGTGAAATCGTTGTCTTTCGTTTCGGGTGCAATTGCCGTCAAGACATAACGCAATACGTCTTGTTTTCCCGGAAAATCCTCGAGATATTCGTGCAGCCAAACTGCCCAATTGCGTGAGGTGGATATTTTCTCTCCTTCAAGATTCAAAAATTCGTTGGCCGGCACATTATCGGGAAGGATAAAAGTACCTTCGGCTTTCAGCATTACAGGAAAAATGATACAGTGAAACACAATGTTGTCTTTTCCAATAAAATGAATAAGGCGTGTATCGCGGTCTTTCCACCATTTTTCCCAGTTACCGTATTTTTCGGGATTTTGCAAGCACAATTCTTTTGTATTTGAAATGTATCCGATAGGAGCATCGAACCATACATAGAGCACCTTACCTTCTGCACCTTTCAATGGAACCGGAATCCCCCAATCCAGGTCGCGACTGACGGCACGAGGTTGCAGTCCCAGATCGAGCCACGATTTACATTGTCCGTACACATTGGGTCGCCATTCTTTATGTTCCTCAAGGATCCATTTTCTTAACCATTCTTCGTGTTTGTTTAACGGCAGATACCAATGTTTGGTTTTACGCATGACAGGAGTGCTGCCGCTTAGCATCGACTTGGGATTGATTAAATCAGTAGGGGTGAGCGATGTACCACACTCTTCGCATTGATCGCCGTAAGCATGTTCGTATCCGCAAATGGGGCAAGTACCGATAATGTAGCGGTCGGCAAGGAATTGCCCTGCTTCCTCATCATAATATTGTTCGGCTTCCATTTCGATGAATTCTCCCTTTTCGTATAACTTCAAAAAGAATTCCGAAGCCGTTTGTTTATGGATTTCGGATGTTGTGCGAGAATAAATGTCGAACGAAATACCGAATTGTTCAAACGAATCTTTGATTAAATGATGATATTTGTCCACAATATCCTGAGGTGTGACGCCTTCGTTGCGTGCTTTCACCGTGATGGGAATACCATGTTCGTCCGATCCCCCGATAAAAATTACTTCTTCGCCTTTCAAACGAAGATACCGTGCATAAATATCGGCCGGAACATATACTCCGGCAAGATGACCTATATGTATGGGACCATTTGCATACGGCAATGCCGATGTAACAAGTGTACGTTTAAATTCTTTTGTCATGATTGAATCTGAGTTGTTGCAAGCTTTTTGGGTGCAAATATACGAACTTTAACTGTTTTTTATTTATTCTTGTGTTAAGTAATTTATCCTACACTACCTTCCAGACTTATTTGCAGTAGTTTTTGCGCTTCAACTGCAAATTCCATTGGGAGTTTGTTTACGACTTCTTTTACATAACCATTCACGATAAGTCCTATGGCTTCTTCGTCGCTCAGTCCACGTTGGTTACAATAGAATATCTGGTCTTCACTGATCTTTGAGGTGGTTGCTTCGTGTTCCAGAATAGCCGTTGGATTTTGTATATCGACATAAGGAAAGGTGTGCGCACCACAGTGGTCTGTCAGCAATAAACTGTCACACTGCGAATGGTTGCGTGCATTGTCTGCATTTTTTGCAATTTTCACCAGTCCGCGATAGCTATTTTGACTATATCCCCCCGATATTCCTTTGCTTACGATACGACTGCGGGTATTTTTTCCGAGATGAATCATTTTGGTACCGGTGTCGGCTTGCTGAAAATTGTTTGTCACCGCCACAGAATAAAATTCTCCTATCGAATTGTCGCCGGCAAGAATACATGATGGATATTTCCACGTAATGGCCGATCCTGTTTCTACTTGAGTCCACGATATTTTGGAATTATTTCCTTTGCAAATTCCGCGTTTTGTAACAAAATTATAAACACCTCCTTTGCCTTCTTTATCTCCCGGATACCAATTTTGAACCGTAGAATATTTTACTTCGGCATTTTCTAGGGCAATTATTTCCACCACTGCTGCATGGAGTTGATTTTCATCCCGCATGGGAGCCGTGCAACCTTCCAGATAACTTACGTACGAATCGTCGTCGGCGATGATTAATGTACGCTCAAACTGACCGGTATTTGCTGCATTGATGCGGAAATAGGTAGATAATTCCATAGGGCAACGCACGCCTTTTGGGATGTAAGCAAATGATCCGTCGCTGAATACTGCCGAGTTAAGAGCAGCATAAAAGTTGTCTTTATAGGGAACCACACTCCCGAGATATTTTCTAACCAGGTCGGGATGGTGTTGGACTGCTTCATTAAACGAACAAAAAATAATGCCTTTTTCGGCCAATATTTCTTTGAAGGTAGTTTTTACGGATACACTATCCATAACGGCATCGACAGCCACTCCTGCGAGTTGTTTTTGTTCCTCAAGAGGAATCCCCAACCGTTCGAATGTTTTTAACAGTTCGGGATCGACTTCGTCCAGGCTTTGGGGACTTTTTTTCTTTTGAGGAGCAGCATAATAAATGATGTCTTGAAAATCGATAGGAGGAATATTTAGATGCGCCCATGTAGGTGCATCCATTGTCAGCCAGTGATGATAGGCCTTCAATCGAAAATCGAGCAGCCAATCGGGTTCATTCTTTTTTTCCGAAATCAGCTTCACCACCTTTTCATTTAATCCTTTTTCGATGTATTCGGTAGGAATATCGGTTGTAAAGCCGTATTTATAATCACTTTTGGCTAACTTATTTAACAGCTTATTCTGATTTGTTTCCTGCATCGGATGTTATTTTTAAATGGAATTTTTGCTGTTGCATGCAAATCATGAAAAACTTTCTATTTTTTGTTTTCCTTTTTGGAGAAGAAACGTTCAATTATATTGTTGGGTTTCAGAATTGACTTCAACTCTTCGTAAGGAATCATGACATCAATCGGTCCCATCACGTAAGGTGCTATTTCATATTGATTGTACGTATAATGCAATCCTTTGTCGTTCATCCAAAAATTATTGTTTGGAACAATATCTTCAATATTGAAAAATCCTTTGGCAAGGAGAGAATCCGCAGAAGTCACATTGTATTTTTTCATCAACGAACGCAAGATAATATCGGTAAGCGGTTTATAATAGCCGGGAACGAAAAGATCTTCCTCCGAAATGGTTACCAGGTCGTTGAGATCAATATTATAGTACAATATCCGATATGAACCGTGCGCACCGCCGGTATAGTCGCTGTATTCTACCGCGTAACTCAATAGTGAATCGTCTTGAAATAAAATTTTATTCGAAATATTCAACTGATAATAGTACCATACCGGTGTTTCGTCCTCCGGCAAACGACTTTTGTCGGAATAATAATCGTTGGATAATGCCTGATAACTTGCGATATAGTTTTCCAAATATTTGTTTACTGCATCTTGCGGACTCAAAACATCGTACTGGATGTCAGTAAAAAAAGTACCAACAAAAATTTGCTGTAGTCGTGCCAAATCTTCTGCTGTCCCGAATTTAACGGGGTAAATAAATTTGATATCGACATCGGCATAAGGTTGCGCAGTATCGTTTTGCAACAAAGGAATTTGTTTTGCTACGATAATCGTATCAAAAGCAATAGCGGTTTCGGGTTTCTTTCGGATATTTTTGCAAGAAAAAAACATAGTAATAATAAATACGGCAAGCATTGCAGCCGTGAGTCGGTTTTTATTCATATATAGCATTTTTATTGGATAATTTGCTTTATAGCTCCAAGTTCGGGATAAAAAATAACCTGAATAGGTTTTTTGCAACTGTCGAACATTTTTT
>JAAZMQ010000134.1 GCA_012798745.1 Bacteroidales bacterium | reverse complement strand
TTTTAATTTTTACGAAAATAGAGTCATAGTTTTCCCTTTTTGAAGTGTATTCATATAAAAAGCAAGATCCAAATGAATCATTTCAAAGAAACAATGCAACGATTTTTTTCCGGATCGTATTCGGAAACTGATTTGAAAAACTTGTTTTTCCGGTTAAACAGCGAAAAAGGACAGGATGAGATTGGTCAGTTATTTGACGAAAGTCGAAATTTTATCAATTTTGATGACGATATTCCTGTTGATTCCGAAAAGATGCTTAAAAATATCCGAAAAGGCATCAAACGTAAAAAATTACTCCAATTAAAACGAAATCTTGCCCAATTGTTGCCTTATGCAGCCATGCTTATTCTGATTTTGGGTTCGATTTTCTTCTATTATCATAAAAAGAGCATCGATAAAGTAGCTTTTAATAACTAAACGATTACTGTAATTACGAAGAACGGGCAACGCTCCCAGGTTGTTTTGCCCGATAGTTCTGTTGTTTGGTTGAATTCAGGAACGACGCTCACTTACCGCTATAATTTTTCTGAATATCGGAGAGAAGTTATGTTGAATGGAGAGGCTTTTTTCAAGGTTGCACCTAACAAGAAATTACCTTTCAATGTTCATTGCAACGATGTTGTGGTATCTGTCTTGGGAACGGCTTTTAATGTTAATGCTTATCCTGAAACCGAGAAAGTAAGCATTGCGCTTGAATCGGGACAAGTGGAATTATCTCACACTCAGATTAAATCTTTTAGATATACGATGAAACCGGGTGAATTGGCTGTTTATAACCTGTTAAGCAATGCAATACAAGTAAATAATACTGATGTTTCACGCTATGCTTCATGGAAAGACGGCCAGTTGATATTTAGAAATGAACCGATAAAAACGGTTTTTGAAAAATTGGAAAGATGGTATAATATCCATATTGAAGTGATAGACGAAAAGGTATACGAATCTATTTTTACAGGTACCTTTCAAAACGAAAGCTATGAACAGATATTCAAGCTTATTGAATATTCCTGCCCCATCGGATGTCGGATTCAACATAAATCCGATTCTGCGTCACTTCCCAAAATCATCATTTCAAGGAAATAATACATAAAACTATAAAAACAGTTTGCCTATGGAAAAGAGAATATTCTAAAAAATGAAAAACAAATAATCATACAAAAAGATGCTGAAACAAAGGTGTTTTTTGAAGGAGCTTTTTAATCTAATTTGCACAAAAAAATAAATTGATTTTTAATCATTAAACAAAAACAGAAAGTAAATATGAAAAAAAATTGCCGTGAAATTTCCCCTTTACAAAGAATTTGGGGATCAAAATTTGAAAAAGTAACGAGAATGGCGTTATTTTTTATCATGATTTGCATTTCACAGGGATTTGCCAAAGACAGTTATGCGCAAATCACGAAATTAAGTCTAAACATAGAAAATCAACCCATTCAAGAAATTCTAGAAGTTATTGAGAAACAAACAGAATTTCGTTTTATGTATGATGCAACAGTAGTTGACGTTCATCAACGAAAAAGCATTAAATGCAAGAATCAATCTGTAGTTAAAATTTTAGACGATCTTTTTAAAGATTCGGGAATTAGCTACAAGATTGATAATCGTCAAATTGCTTTGACTTCCAGAGAAATTCTTAGCGATTACCAGCAAACGACACAGCAACAACGAGAGATTACCGGTAAGGTTACAGACATATCCGGTGAACCTCTTCCCGGAGCTACTGTGAGAGTAAAAGGGACTGATATTGGAACTGTAACCAATGCTGAAGGAGTATTTTTTCTACGGATCCCTGTTGATGCTCAAATCTTGGAAGTTTCTTTTGTTGGAATGAAAACGCAGGAAATTCCTATTGGAACTCGTACCATGTTTAATGTAGCATTGGAAGAAGAAACCATTGCTTTACAAGAAACAGTGGTGGTAGGGTATGGAACGCAAAAAAAAGGTAGTTTAATTGGAGCTGTAGAACGTGTTGAACCCCAACAATTAAAGTTGCCTACCCGTACTATAAGTACTTCTTTGGCAGGAAGATTAGCGGGAATTGTTTCTGTTCAACGAGGAGGTGAGCCAGGATATGATGCAGCTGATTTTTGGATTCGTGGTATTAATACTTTTACGGGAAGTACTCGACCGCTGGTTTTAGTCGATGGAGTAGAAAGAGATCTTGATAATGTTGATCCCGAAGAGATTGCGGATTTTACTATATTGAAAGATGCTACTGCTACTGCAGTTTATGGGGTTCGTGGAGCTAATGGTGTAGTCTTAATTACCACTAAAAAGGGTTCTGTGGGTAAGCCGAAAATTAACTTTCGAACAGAAGTAAATGTTTCAGATCCATTGGAATTACCCGATTTTGTTGATGGTCCTACCTATATGAAACTTCAAAATGAAGCACTTCGAAATAGTGGGAAAAACCCCCTTTTTTCAGATGAACAAATAGAAAGAACAGCCAGTGGTTACGATCCTTATTATTATCCTAATGTTAATTGGATAAAAGAGCTTATTTCACATTGGTCACTAAGTGAAAAGGCGAATTTGAATGTGTCAGGAGGAAGTGAATTGGTGAGATATTTTGTTTCGGGTGCTTTTTTAAACCAAGGGGGAATGTGGAAAAATTTTGGAGGAACAAGTTACAATAATAACGTAAATTTAAAACGTTATAATTTTCGTGCCAATGTAGATATGAATGTTACACCATCAACTATTCTGTCGGTCAACCTCGGAGCTATCCTTGAAGATAGGAATTATCCTGGTGCCGCCTCCTCTACTATATTCAGTTGGATGCTTCAAACTCCGCCGATATGGTTTCCTATGAAATATCCTGACGAAAGTAAAGTACCTGGCTATCCGTACAGTATGGGACGCAATCCTTATCAATTGTTGGCCCGATCCGGTTTTACTACCGAACATCACTCTACGGTTCAGTCTAATTTTAATCTTTTACAAAATCTTGATTTTATCACAAAAGGACTTAAAGTAAGAGGATTATTTGCTTTTGATTCATATACCTCTGCAAAAATTAACCGTGAAATGTCCCCTCGGCCTTATTTAATCATTCCCTGGGGGTATGATGAAGATGGGAATCCGATTCTTAAAAACGAGAAAGGGGAGTATAATTATCAAGATCAAGAGCCTAATAATGCCAGCTATCACGATTATTTAACACGTTCCGTAGAAACTCCTTATACGGATCGTTCCATTTATCTTGAAGCAAGTCTGACTTATAATAATAATTTTGGGAAACATGATGTTGGTGGCCTTTTACTTTATAATCAAGATGATACTCAATACCCAACTCTAGGCGGGATATATGAATCGGTTCCTCGTAGGCATCAAGGATTAACAGGACGTGCAACTTATTCATTTGATCAGAAATATTTTGGAGAATTCAATTTTGGATATAACGGTTCAGAAAATTTTGCCAAAGGTAAGCGTTATGGTTTTTTCCCCTCAGTAGCCGTTGGTTGGGTCCCTACTGAAGAACCTTTTATGGAATTTATGAAACCCGCGATTCAATATTTAAAAATTCGCATGTCTCATGGTCTTGTAGGAAACGATGGTCTTAATACGAGATTTGTGTATTTGACTCGAGTTGAATCGACGAGTACTAATGTTGGTTTCGGTACAAATAATGGTTATGGTTACGGTCATGGATCAGGAATTAATATTACGTATTATGGAAATCCGGATGCTACATGGGAAGAAGCGGCAAAATCTGATTTAGGTATAGAGATGCATTTTTTAAACAATTTTGTTTTGCAAGCTGACTTTTTTTATGAAAAACGTAAAAATATTTGGGTTCAATTAACAAAAGTTCCCGATATATTTGGATTTAGCACAAAGCCCTATGGGAATGCAGGAGAAATGGAAAATAAGGGATTTGATGGGTTTCTGGAATACAGTAATACATTTAATAATGATTTATTCCTTAATTTTAAAGGAACATTCACTTTTGCTCAAAATAAAATACTGGCCAATGGTGAAGAAACGAAAAAATATGCTTATCAGTCGGCGATAGGTCAACCTTATGGGCGACCAATGGGATATGTGGCAGAAGGTTTGTTTATTGATCAGGCCGAAATAGATAATAGTCCTAGTCAAGTTGCTATTGGAGGACAATCTATGCCGGGGGACATTAGATATAGAGATGTGAATGGTGATAGTATAATTGATCAATTTGATAGGGTATATATGGGACATCCAACCATTCCTGAAATAACTTATGGATTTGGTGGGAATCTTTTTTATAAAAATTTTGATTTTTCCCTTTTATTTCAGGGTGCTGCCAGGGTCTCATTTTTTGCCAACCCCATCGCTTTTCCCGAAGAAAACAGAGGGAATGTTTTAACTATCATTGCCAAGAGTCATTGGGATGAAAAGACTCAGAATATTAATGCTGATTTTCCAAGGCTAGGGGTCGGTAGTCAAACCAAAAACTATACTCAATCGAGTTGGTGGTTAAGAAACGGCAGTTATCTTCGTCTTAAACAAATTGAACTTGGCTATTCACTCCCGCGGCATGTTACACAAAAATATAAGATTGGAAGTGCAAGATTTTTCTTAAACGGATTAAATTTATTGACCTTCTCTCCATTTAAATGGTGGGATGCTGAGTCACAAAGTTCTAATGGAATGTATTATCCCATTCAAAAAGTTATCAATGCAGGTATCGAAATTAAATTTTAATAAAATAAGGAGCAACAAAATGAAAAAAAATATTATAAATATAAAAAATATTGCCTTATTTATAGGTGTTATTTTAGCATTCGGAAGCTGCGCTGATTATTTGGATCAGGTTCCGGAAGAAAAATTAAGTGAGGCCAACCTATTTAAATCGAAAGATGATGTGGTAAAGGTACTTACTCAAGTATATTCTTATTATTATTCTCCCATTGAATTTAATGATAATTGTGGATTAGCTTCTGATGAATGCGATTACAATTGGAGTAATTACAATCCGCATTATAAAGATGTGGGTCAGTATAGCCAATCTTCTTTGATTTACAATCACTGGGGTAATTTTTATAAACAAATACGCACGGCGCAGTATTTCCTTAGTCGAATTGATGAATGCCATGACGAAAAATTAACCGAAGATGAACGTTCATGGTGGAAGGGGGAGGCTTATTTTCTGGAAGCCTATTATTATTTTTTACTGTTAGAACAATATGGCCCTGTTCCTTTAGTAAAAAAGGTCTATGACGGAAATGAAATGATAGCAGCAATGAATGAGGGGATACCTCGTTCAAGTTTTGATGAATGTGTGGCTTATATTGATAGCTTATTAGTCAAAGCTATTGATCATCTGGATTTATTTTACACATTTTCTTCCACAGAAAGAGCCGGTCGAGCAAGCCAGGCATCAGCATGGTTTTTAAGATCCCGCTTATGGTTATATGCTGCAAGTCCTCTGTATAATGGAATGACAAGCCCAACGGGGAAAAGTTATGCTCACTTGGTACCAAAAGATAAAGAAGGGAATGAATTGATAAGTACTGTTTTTGATAACACTAAATGGAAAAAGGCAATGGAGATAACAAAAGAAGCTATTGAAGTTTGTACTTCGGCAAATCTAGGCCTTTATAAGCCGGGCGTGAGTGCTTCCATTAAAAATGGTTATGACGCCTATTGGAATGTTTTCAATTATGCTCGAGGAGGCCATCCCAGTTGCGAAAATGTTTTTTATAAACAAAATTTTTCTACAAGCAATATGCGTCAGCATGCATTGCCTATTTCTTGGAGTGGTTATACCGGAGTATGTCCTACAATGGAACATGTAAAGGAATATTTCATGGCTAATGGATTGATGCCTGAAGATGATGAAAAATATAAAGCTGCATCAGGATTTGAAAGTTATGAAAAGAGCGGACATATTATTCAGCTTTACAAAAAATTCATGAAACGAGATCCAAGGTTTTATACAAATATTTTGTTTCCCGGTCAATATTCTTATGCTGTATTGGGAAATCAACAAGAAAGTTATGATACAAGGTGGGCCTATAATACCACTTCGAGTTGGACTGATTATATCTGGTACCGACCATTTTTCGATGGTCCTGATGGATACGGCAGTAAAACGGGACGTGACTTTACAAGCACAGGATTTTTAAACTGTAAATTTGTCGGCAAAACTGATAACAAAACCAGCAAAGGAGACTATGCTGTTAATGTTTTCAGATATGCCGAATTGTTGTTGAATTATACGGAAGCAGCTTTCGAATATTATTCTCATGCAGGTATTGATCCTCTTTCTAAACCAGATGTTTTCCAATATTGGGATGAATTGCGATCGAGAGTCCAATTACCTGATGTTCGATCTGCTTATGCGACGGCAGGGATACCTCTTACTGTTGATAAATTGAGAGAGCTTATCCATCGCGAACGGTGTATCGAGTTGGCATTTGAAGGCCATCGTTATTTTGATAACCGGCGCTGGTTAGTGGCAGAAAAAGAAGGAGGGGCTAAACACGGTTTCGATATATATAAAAATGAAGGAGAAGGTTTTTGGAACGAGAATTATGTTTTTGAAACGCGAGTATGGGATGATAAAATGTATTTTATGCCTATACCGCAGGCAGAAATAGACAAAAATCCCAAATTAACTCAAAATGCTTTATGGGAACGAGCTGAATAATATTAAATTTAAAAAACTTGAGCGATGAAAAATAAGATATACTATTTTTTAGGAATTGCATTAGTACTGTTTTTTTCTGCTTGTGAGGAGGAAAACGATAATGTATTACCACCAAGCCCGGTGAAAGATGTGGAAATTTCTACCGGTTATGGTGAAGTTATTCTTTCTTGGACCAATCCTCCGGAAGAGGACTTTTATTATGTCGATATTACTTATATTGACTCTCAAGGGAATTTTAGAAGTCAGAAAGTAAGTCGTTTTACAAATAGTGCTATTTTAAAAGGATTTACAAATACTGAAAATTATGAATTTACTTTGACAGCCTACAACACAGCGGGAAAAGCATCTCCGCCGATTGTTGTATCTACTGCACCTCTTGAACCTGCTTTTAATTTAGTGTTTAATACAATTACGATGTATCCTGACTTTGGGGGGGCAATAGTAGAATGGGAAAACGAAACAGGAAAATCACTTCAGGTAAGGGTGAGATATAAAAGTGAAGAAGGTGTAAAAACTACTTCTGTTTTTGATGCGACAGAATCAGGCAGAGGTTATATTGTGGGATTAAGTGCAAAGGAACGAGTTTTTGAGGTATATGTTTCCGATGAAGAAGGGAATAATTCTGAAATCAAGTCATTTACTATTCTCCCATTGGAAGAGGTGAAAATAGATAAATCAAAATGGTCGGTGGTTGCTTATAGTAGTCAAGAACCTGCAGAGGGAGGCAATCCCAATGGTCTTGTAAAAGCAGTTTTTGACGATGATCTTTCTACTTATTGGCATACACAATGGGCGGGTGCCTCTCCTGGCTACCCTCATTTTTTCGTTATCGACATGGGAGAGGAAGTAACTATAAGCAGAATAGTATGTTATAGGAGAAAAGGGGATAGTAGAGGGCAAACCAAATTCCAGTTTCTTACCAGTCTCGATGGGGTAAATTGGGAGGACGAAGGGGCATTTGATTTTGATCCTACAACAGATGCCGCACAGAGCTATCGATTGATAAATAATCCAAAGGCGCGTTATTTTAAATATGTAGCACTTGAAGGACCTAATTTTTTCGCTTTTCTTGCTGAAATAACTATCTACGGTGCTATGGATTGAATTTATTTTGAGATCTATGTTCCACTGTTGTAGACAAGTATGAATAATTATTCCTTATAGATGACGCAAGTTGTTATATTTTAGTATAATAACTTGCGTTAAAACTATTCAATTCATCTAATAATGAAATATAATAAATTTTTTTTATTTGTCTTACCACTTTTTTTGAGCTTATTATTTTATGGATGCAGCGATACGCCCTCAGAAGAACCTCCAACGCTAACCGTAAAGGAGAAAAATATAACATTTGAAGCCGGTCAATCTCAGCGCTCCATAAGTATAACTACCAATATCGATTCCTGGACATTTGCTATTCAACCTGATGCAAAGGATTGGTTGAGTGCCATTAAGTCAGGGAACAATTTGATTATTTCCGTAAAGGAAAATACCGAAATGGAATCGAGGAGGGGTACGATAATTATCTCGGCCGGCAATTTGACGGAAACAGTTACAGTTGAACAAATCGGACAGGCCCCGGCCATCATCGTTTCCTCCGAAATTTTCACGGTGGAAGCGGAAGGAGGAGAAATCGATCTTGAAATTACTTCCAATATAGAATACGAAATAATCATTCCTTCCGATGTCGATTGGCTCCATCAGATCGAATCGGGCACAAGAGCAATGGTTACCCATACTTTCAAATTTAAGGTCGATTGGAATACCGATGAAACAGAAAGGCGGGGAGAAATTTTGATCAAACAAACAAACGGGAATTTGCAAAAGAAAGTGCAGGTCATACAGAAAGGACAGACAGGATATACCGGAGGGGATACCGACGACATCAAAGACGACATTAAGGTGCCCGTCAGTTCCGGGAAAGCTTCGTCTTTTCAAAGTGGAGAGAACATCGAAAAGTCTTTTGATGGGGATTTCAGCACTCTTTATCATTCCAATTGGGACAATACGGCACCGGATTATTTTCCCATTACACTCGATTATTTTTTTGAGAATCAAGAAAGCATCGATTATTTTATTTATTATCCAAGGACAGATGGTTATAACGGAAGATTCAAGGAAGTCGAAATATGGATAAAAACGGAGGATAATCCAACATGCGTAAAAATAATGGATTACGATTTTAAAGGCTCATCGATACCGACACGTGTCGTATTCGAAAAACCAGTTGAAAAACCCTTGTGTATACGTTTTGTGGTAAAATCAGGCACAGGTGATGGTCAAGGCTTTGCCAGTTGTGCCGAGATGGAATTTTATCGTCGTAATCCGGACAATTTTGACGCCCTGACTATATTTTCGGATATTACCTGTTCGGAACTGCGACCGGGGATCACGTTAACCGATATCGAGAAAATTCCGGTAAGCCTGTATCGCAACATTGCTTTGTATTTATACAACGGAAAATATCCCAAAGAGTTCAGGATTCAGGAATACAAGGCCTGGCCTCATCCCGACGATTGGGCAAAAGTAAACAAGACGTCAACGTATAGTCTGCTAGATAATCCTACGGGTATCAGTGTTTCTCAGGGTGAAGATCTGGTGGTTTTTGTGGGTGAAACCAAGGGTTACTCTCTTAGTATAAAAGTACAGGATCTCAATAAACCCAACGGAGATGGGTATAACAATGCTTCGTTTTATTCATTAGCGGAAGGGATGAACAAACTTAAAATGAAAAACAAAGGATTGGTGTATGTCTTTTATCATACTCCCGATTATAAAATTGTCTCACCCGTAAAAATTCATTTTGCAACAGGTCAGATCAACGGATATTACGATTCCCAAAAACATCGGCCTTCGGATTGGACGCGTTTGCTCAATGCGGCTACAGATTCTTACTTTGATGTGTTGGGAGAATATGCCCATTTAACATTTCCGACCGAAGATTTTAAAACGTATGCAGCCAATAACGGTCCCGATTTGATAGCTGCTTATGATGATTTGGTGAGATTGGAACAGGAATTCATCGGATTGATGAAATATAACCGACATCCTGTGAACAGGGCTTATTTTCATGTCGTGTACACCTCGTATATGTATGCGACTTCTTACAGAACTTGTTATCATGTTTCAACGTCAAATACAATTTTAAAGGTTTCGGCGTTAAAATTGGAACCTTGGGGTCCTGCTCATGAATTAGGGCATATCAATCAAACGCGTCCGGGATTCAAATGGCTCGGGATGACTGAAGTTTCCAATAATGTGTATTCTTTATACGTTCAAACCCAATGGGGCAATCCGTCAAGGTTGGAAGCCGAGGAAATGGGAAGGTTCAACAACCGTTACGAAAAAGCCTATTACAATTCGTTTGTTAATCATATGCCACATCCCGGTGAGGACGATGTGTTCTGTAAGTTAGTTTCATTGTGGCAATTGCAACTATATTTGGCAGATGCATGCGGATACACCGATTTTTATAAAGATTTTCACGAACAGATCCGTATCAATCCCGATAAACCGACGGCCGGAGAGCAACAGCTTGAGTTCGTGAAAACGGTATGCGAAGTAGCAGAAAAGGATTTAACGGACTTTTTCATAAAATGGGGTTATCTGACGCCATTTGACGGAGAAATCGATGATTACGGAAAAGGAAGACTTACCATTACCCAACATCAGATAGACGAAATCGTTGCCTTCATTAAGTCTAAAAATTATCCGTCTGTAACGGATAAAATTGAGTATATTTGCGATTCGAACAAACAGTACTTTAAAAACAGATTGCCTGTCCGGAGCGGTATAGCGACGAAAAGCGGCTCATCTGTTTTTATGCATGGGTGGGGAAACGTGGTAGCGTATGAAGTATACGAGGGCGACAAATTGGTCTTTGTTTCGAATAAAGACTCCTTCACATTAGACAATCCCGTTACCACATCGACCAAGGTGTATGCGGTTGCTTACAACGGAGACAAGACGGAAGTTTTGTTTTGAACGAAATTCCCTTCTAAAAAGGAAGACAGCTGATGAATCGAGATTAACCGAATAATTTATAAAGTTATGGCAAGAAGAATATCATTAAAATTTGCAAGTATTTTATTGGCCGGTGCTTTTTTGATAAGCTGTACCGGCGGTTCACATTCGAAAGAAGAGAAGAGCAAGGCGGTTCAACCCATCCGTACGGAAGTACCCGAACGACCTGCGGGTCAGAAGCACGTGTTGGGTTTGAGAGCTCCGAAGCTGGACACGGTCCGTGTAGGCTTCATCGGGTTGGGCATGCGCGGTCCGGGCGCCGTTGAGCGATTCACCCACATCCCGGG
>JAAZMQ010000133.1 GCA_012798745.1 Bacteroidales bacterium | reverse complement strand
AGGAGCCAGCAACGAAGTCATCTCCACTTCGTCGTGATGAGCACCGATGGCATTGCAAATATCGGGTTTTTCCTTGTATTTTTCGGCCAGTTTCATCCCCAGAATAGCATGCGGCAATTCCGGTTCATCATCAGGCACTTTCCCTATATCATGCAACAATCCGGCACGTTTGGCCTTTTTAGGATTCAATCCGAGTTCCGCAGCCATAATGGCACACAGATTGGCTGTTTCACGCGAATGCTGCAACAGATTTTGTCCGTAAGACGAACGGTATTTCATTTTTCCGATCAGCCGAATCAACTCCGGATGCAGCCCGTGTATACCCAAATCGATTGCTGTTCGTTTGCCGGTTTCCACAATCTCTTCTTCAATTTGTTTTGTTACTTTGGCCACCACCTCTTCTATTCTGGCCGGATGGATTCGTCCGTCGGCCACCAGCTGATGCAGCGACAATCGGGCAATCTCGCGGCGTACAGGATCAAAAGCCGACAGCACAATAGCCTCCGGTGTGTCGTCCACAATAATTTCCACACCCGTAGCAGCCTCCAACGCACGAATATTGCGTCCTTCCCTCCCGATGATGCGTCCTTTCACCTCATCGGATTCGATATGGAATACCGTTACGGCATTCTCGATGGAAGTTTCTGTCGCAACCCGCTGAATAGTCTGTATAACAATACGTTTTGCCTCCTTATTGGCTGTCATTTTAGCTTCTTCCACAATTTCGTTGATATACGACTGTGCGCTGGTTTTGGCCTCGTCCTTCAACGATTCCACCAATTGTTCTTTTGCCTCCTGAGCCGAAAGGCCCGAGATGGTTTCGAGTTTCTCGAGCGACTGTTTATGGAGTTTATCCAATTCTTGGTTTCGTTTCTCGAGGGCTGTGCGCTGACTTTCGAGATTAGCTTTCACTTCGTCCAGCTCGTTACTTTTCTTGTTCAACTCCTCCTGTTTCTGGTTGATCTGCATTTCGCGCTGTTTCAACCGATTTTCGGTACTTTGTATCTTCGAAGTGCGTGAACTGATCTGCTTCTCGGCCTCCGCTTTCATTGAAAGCACTTCCTCTTTTGCTTCCAGTAATTTATTCTTTTTGATCACTTCGGCCTCTTTCTCTGCGTCGCTTACTATTTTCTTGGCTCTCGAATTTGCCATCAGACCCGTTACATACCATGCGACAACCGCACCGATAAGAAGTCCGACAATTCCTATCACTATTTCCATAAAAATTGTTTTAAAAAATTATTTATTACTCCTTGCATCTCATAAAATAAAAAGCACTTATCTCTTCATCGAACAAATTCAATGTCGAAACAAGTGCAAATGAAGGTGTTTCACCCTATTACGGGATAAAACGGTGATTATTTTTTCAGATATTCGTCCAACTCTTGAATAAGCAGACGTATCTTGTCTTCTATGGGTTTTGTATCGGTTTTTTTTGACAGGAAGAAATTTTCCACCCCTGTATGGATGGCTGTCATCGCAATAAAGTCCTGTGCATTCAAGTCGGAATTATTACCCCCGAATGCAAGCCGATACCTTTTAATTTTATTATTTATCTGTTTGGCGGCGTCACGAAAAGCCTCCTCCTCCGATTTATCAATTTTCAGAGGATACTTCCGACCGTCAATCGTCAATGTTAATAAAAATTTTTCATCGCCCATCACATAAATTATCTAAAATGAGCATTTTAATAAATTTATGCATTTATCAACTTCTCGCACCAACTTCGACAACTTAAGCTTTGCACTTTCCACGTCAACCGATGCAGCGGTGATCGTTCGTGCCATTTTTAAATTATCGTATTTTGTTTTCAATTGCTGCAGTTCTTCCACCGTTTGATCAAGTTGCGACTGTTTCGACCTGAGGTCCGATTTCAACCGGCCATTCTCTTCTTTGAGCGAATCGCATAGCAATATCACTTGTTTTATGCGTACCTCCAAGTCAATCAGCAACTTATTCTGATCATCTGTCATATGAAAACAAAAATTCATACAAATATAAACAATGGAATAATTTTTTACAAATCATTTGTCACTTTTATTTTTATGGATCGAAAAAATTATCATCCTGTAAAATTCTATCCTTCTTGCTTTTATTCTCTCAGAACGAGTAATTGTTGAAGAATTTGTACCTTTGAAGTTGCAAAAGTGGATAAAAGAGAGATAAAAAAATGGAAACAACTGCTGTTCGAATAACGATTGGAGAAGAAATATATGCTGTTTGTCCGGTTTTTTGTTTTGCTGCTATTGAAGCAAAAGTAAAAAATACGCCATATAACCCGGAATTATGGAACGAAATTGAAACATTTTCCATTTCTTTTCGTAAAACCTACCGGATGGGGGATATTAAAAAGCGCATCCCCATACATGCTACCCGGCAGGTATACAAAGCGTTGGGGAAAGACCCCAACCGGTACCGTCCGTCGGCTGAAGCACTCTGCCGAAGAATTCTTAAAGGAACAGAACTGTATCGCATCAACACGTTGGTCGACCTCATTAACCTGCTTTCGCTAAAAACGGGTTATTCCATCGGCGGCTTCGATGCCGACAAAATTCGAGGCAACCTCACCTTGGGAGCAGGCAAAGCGGGCGAGAAATTCGAAGGCATTGGTCGGGGACTGCTCAATATTGAGGGATTGCCGGTTTATCGCGACGAACACGGAGGGATAGGCACGCCAACCAGCGACGAAGAACGCACAAAAATCGACAGCGATACCTCCCATTTGCTGATAATCATCAATGCCTATTCCGGCAAAGAGGGATTAACCGAAACAACCGATTACGCCGTTGAATTGCTGAAAAAATATGCCCGGGCAGAAGAGATTACGGTATGGGATTCTTCGTTGGATCTTCGATAACCTCACCAAAAAGCACTTCGCTCTTTTCCGGAAGATGCGAACTCCGGATGCGCCATTCACGGGGGTAAAGATTATTGGTTCTGTTTCCAAGGTTTTTCACGAAACCCAACGGTTCATTTTTGTAGGTAAGCACCACAAAACCCAACGGCAAATCGTTTAATACAAACGTCTCTCCGCGCAAATAAGCAATGGCCTCTTCATACGATACTTCCTGTCGGAAAAAAGCATCCGGGTTTAATTGCGTACTCATTGCCAATACATGCGATGGGATAAAGTCGCACCCTTTTTTCTTCCCAACCTCGATGCCGTACGACACCACACGCAATTTTTCGGCAAGCAACATCAGGGTGTCGGCATGTCTCACAGGAAGCGCAGTAATCTTACCTTTACTCTCCACAAAACAAAAATCTTCCGAGCTTTGCAGCAAAGGAGCATACTCGGCCATATCTTTTACAAAAGGAATTCCCGAATTTTTGTTTTTCTTTCGGAAAGAATTTCGCATCGCTCCCGGCTTCTCCGATGCCGATTTTCGCAACACAGAAACAAACAACCCTTCTCCGCGAACGTTGTGAGGGAAAAACCGATAAGCCTCAACACCCGGCATCAGAGCCGGAGAAATGCCCCACGATTTGCTCACCGGCAGCGAAACAAACTCCGCCCCAAGTTCATCGGCAATCCACCGCACATTCTCCTCATTCTCATGCATATTATAGGTACACGTGCTGTAAATCAGCAATCCCCCCGGTTTCAAGGTATCCCACACATCGGTCAAAATGCTTCGCTGCCGCGCAGCACACATCTGCACATTCTTGAGCGACCATTCCGTCACGGCATTTTCGTCTTTGCGAAACATTCCTTCTCCCGAGCAAGGCGCATCTGCCAGCACAAGATCGAAAAACCCGGGAAATGCCGAAAAATCGGCAGGGGCATTGTTGCAAACCAGCGCATTTGGCTGTCCAAATTTGATCAGATTTTCCGAAAGCACGTGAGCCCGCTGCCGCACGATCTCATTGCTCACCACGAGACTCCCCTCCGGCAGCGAAGAGAGCAAAATAGCCGATTTGCCCCCGGGAGCGGCACATAAATCCAAACACACAACCGGTTTATGTACCACTTGCCGTAGCACATATTCCAAAAACATCGACGAAGCCTCCTGCACATAATAATAACCGGCATGAAACAACGGATCGAAAGTAAAAGAAGGACGTTCAGACAAATAATACCCCCACTGCGACCAAGGAACCGTCTGCGCCACCTTGCCCGGTGAAAAACATAACGGATTGCGCCAAAACTTGGCCGGATTCACTCGGATGCTTGCCGGAACACCCTCCTCTAATGCCGAAAAGAAAGCCTCTGCTTCGTCGGGTATCAGCAAACGGATCGAATGAATAAAATCCTCAGGCAACTGCATCATTTTTCTTGTTTAAAAGTACTTTTCGCTCTTTACTTATTATCATAATTTTCAGTCGGATAAATAGCATGAACAATGGCGAGCGAAAGTTACGAAAAGATTTTAAAAACACGACAATCTTTTTTGCATCAGGCGAATTGAAAAACATCAGCCGGAGTGTTGCACTTCGATTTTGAACTTAGGAATATGATCGACGAAACGGTACCAAATTTTATCTCCCGTCCGAAAACGAGATCAGCATGCATGAAAATTTTATCCTTTTTCGGAAAACGCGCGTTAACACCAACCGGCT
>JAAZMQ010000132.1 GCA_012798745.1 Bacteroidales bacterium | reverse complement strand
TTAGTTTTCCTTTACGCACTGAATTAATTGAAAATGTCGAAATGAAAAAGAAAAGCCCGATTGCTACCAATACAGATACAGATAAAAATACCGCATGCTACCGAATAAATCCGTGGGCTCATCAATAATTTTAAATATTGGCTATGCCGATGCTGTTATGGTGTATAGGCTTTATGCAAAAGATTTTTTTGAAGACGGAACTCCTAAATATTATCACAATAAGACTTATCCAATAGATATCCGTTGTCCTGCACAACTTTTTGCAACCCTTTACTCTTTAAAAAAATTCAATAAACATAAAAAACTTGCCGAAAGAGTAATGAATTGGACCATTAGAAACATGCAAGATAAAAAGGGTTATTTTTATTATCAAATAAAGAAAGGCAAAAATTCCAAAATTTCATACATGCGGTGGAGCAATGCATTCATGTTTTATGGTATGTCGTTTTATTTATTGGATCAAAATAAAAATAATGAATAGTACTTTTATTGATGATATTAAAGTTTATTCTTTTTCAAGTCGAAAAGAATTAATCGAATATGCCGAAAAAGAGAAGAAAAGTTTGATAGCAATCAATGCCGAAAAAATACTGCACGCTACAGAACAAACACGCTCACTTATAAATCAAAATATTGGATATCCGGATGGCATAGGTGCAGTAGCGGCATTGAAGAAAAAAGGTTTTAAACAAACCATAAGAATTCCCGGATGCGAGTTGTGGCTCGATATCGTAAGGTATTTTTACCGATCAAAAAGTTTTTTCCTGGTAGGCGCCAAAGAAGAAGTCATTCAGCAAACCGTGGAAAAACTAAAAAAGGAATTCCCCGGTATCAATCTATTGGGCTACCGTAACGGCTACATTAAAACGCAGGATGAACGACAGCAGTTAATTCAAACTATTGCTAGGTTGAAACCCGATATTGTTTTTGTGGCTATGGGTTCACCCAAACAGGAATTGCTCATCCAAGAAATGCAACAACACCATCAGGCAATCTATCAGGGATTAGGCGGCAGTTTTGATGTGTATGTGGGCAACGTGAAACGCGCCCCTTCATGGTGGATAAAACATAATTTGGAGTGGGCTTACAGATTAGTAAAGCAACCATTTAAAATTAAACGATTTATTTATGCTTTACCCTTTTGGATTAAATTATTAACAGGAAAATTTAAATAAATAAAGATAGATAGATGAGAAAAAACAGTTATAAATATAGTCCACCTTATTGAATAAAAAAGTAACAAGATATTTATAAAATCAAAGGGCAAATTTTAACCTAACGCTCATGAAAAATAAAATTGATTCCACTCCAAAAATCTATTTTAATAATTTTATAATTTATAAGATAGTGAATATTAATATTAAATATGAAATGATTGCCAGAATAGACTTTTAAAAGAGCACTCAAAATTTAAATACGTAATGAATAGGAAAATAAAAATCTATAAAACTAATGAGATTTCCGACAAAATGTGGGATCAAATTGTGAAAGGATTTAATGCTTCGTTTGAAAATCACCCTACAACAAAAGAACGACTCATCGGTGATGCAACTTCAAATCCTTTCGGATATTCGTATCATGCCATATGCGTTGAAAACGATTCGGTTATTGGTTTCAATACTATTTTTCCAAACTATTACATTCATAATGGCAATGAAAAAATTACGCTTGGGCTTAGCGGAAGTACTTTTGTATTGAAAGAATACAGAAAAGATATTTTTATTTTATACGATATGTATATGGCACTGAAAAAACATTGTGCCGACGAAAATATTATCGCCTTTTTAGGAGTACCGAATTCAAATTCTTATCAATATCTAATCAAGTTTGTTCATTTTAAAGATATTTTTTGTTTGGATTATTACATCTTACCCGTGAAAATATCCAACATTTTAAAGGTGCGTAAATTATCTTTTCTAAATATTTTGTCCGAACTTTTTTCTTTGTTTTTAATTGCCGGAAATAAATTATTAACTCACATATATAATCCAAAAGAAAATAAAGCCAATTATCGAATAGAAATTAATGATGCGTTTTTAGAAAAAAGATTCAAGGATAAACGGTATAAATCAATATCGAAAGGAGATATAAAATTTACTTATGTCATAAGCGACGAAAATGGTATAAAATGTGCCTATATCATGCATTTTGGTGAAAATGGCATTAAAACTTCAAAATCGCTCACCTTAGCTGTCTCGTATATTTTTCGGCATGAAAAAATAGATATAATAATGTTTGTCGGCACATTGAGAATAAATCAAAGCATTTTAATCAAAGTTCCGAATAAATTTCAACCTAAGAAATTGCCGTTCACATATACTTTGTTGAATGCTGATCATTCTGAAAAATATTCGGATATGGACAATAAAAATAATTGGGATTTTTCTTTGTTAAACTTAGATGTGAGGTAAAGATGAAAAATAAAAAAATGAATATTTAGAAAATACAACTAACTTTGCTTCATAACAGCTATATTAAAATTAAAGAAATATGGAACTACAAGAATTCATTACAAATTTTGCCAATCAATTTGAAGAAACCGATTCCTCTGTATTTACAAAAGATACGGTTTTTAAAAACCTCGACGAATGGAGCTCTTTACTGGCATTGTCGATTATTGCAATGGTGGATGAAGAATATGGGGTGGCATTAAAGGGAGACGATATCCGTTCTGCCAATACTATCGAAGATTTATATAACATCATAAAAAGTAAAAAATAACTGTGTACAATCCTTTTTCTCTTGAAAATAAAACGATATTGGTAACCGGTGCTTCGTCGGGTATCGGGAGAGCTATTGCAATAGAGAGTTCCAAAATGGGAGCATCGGTCATTATTACCGGACGCAATGAAGAACGCTTAAAAGAAACATATACCCAAATGGAAGGAAATCAACCGGATTATATAGTTGCCGATCTTTCCAATTCAGATGACGTGCAAAATTTAAGTGAAAACATAACATCACTAAACGGATTGGTAAATTGTGCCGGTTTAACAAAAGTATTGCCTTTCCCTTTTGCCGAACGAAAAGATTTTGAAGAAGTGATGGAAGTCAACTTTTTTGCTCCGACCGAGCTTTCGCGATTATTGGTTAAATCGAAGAAACTGCAAAAAGG
>JAAZMQ010000131.1 GCA_012798745.1 Bacteroidales bacterium | reverse complement strand
GAGAATCCGGAGCTGACGGAACGATTCGAATTGATAGTCAACGGGAAAGAATTGGCGAATGCTTATTCGGAATTAAATGATCCCATTGATCAGCGTGAACGTTTTGAAGAGCAACTTCGTCTTTCAGAAAAAGGCGATGACGAGGCGATGTTTATTGATCATGATTTTCTTCGTGCGTTAGAATATGGCATGCCGCCAACTGCCGGAATGGGTATAGGGATGGATCGTTTAACTATGCTTCTTACCGGCCAAACGGCTATTCAGGAAGTTTTATTGTTCCCACAGATGCGACCGGAAAAACCCATGAAAAAAGATACGCCGGATAAGTATAAGGCAATGGGTATTTCAGAGGAATGGGTGCCGGTTTTACAAAAAGCAGGATACAATGAAGTTAAGAGCTTAAAGGATGTTAATCCAAATAAATTGCATCAAGAACTTTGCGGATTAAACAAAAAATTCAAACTCGGATTAAACAATCCTACCCTTGAAGTGGTTAAAACATGGGTAGCCAATGCGGAAAAATTATCCTAAATTTGCTACCTTAAATTTAAAGCTATCATGGAGTCAGTAGGAAACATTTGTATTGTGGGTGGAGGAACTTGGGGTACTGCCTTGGCGAAAATTGTGTTGATGAATCAAAAGCATATCAATTGGTACATTCGACGCACGGAACAGATAGAAAACTTTTATAAATTAGGGCATAATCCCGATTATCTCGCCAATGTAAAGTTTAATTTGGCTCAAATCACTTTTTATTCTAATCTCGAAAGAGCCATCAAGGATTCGGATACAATCATATTGGCTATTCCATCTCCTTTTGTGAAGCAATATTTTAGGAAAATTTGGAACAGTGTTTTTAGGGGAAAATTTATTGTTTCTGCCATAAAAGGCATTATTCCGAATGAAAATATGGTAGTTAGTGAATATTTTGCCTATAATTTTAAGGTGCCGTTGGAAAATATAGGTGTATTGTCGGGTCCTTGTCATGCCGAAGAAATTGCTCTTGAAAGGTTATCGTTTCTTACTTCAGCTTGTAAAGATGTACAAAAAGCAACTGTTTTGGCTGATGCCATACGATCGCGCATTTTGCATACCTCTGTTTCGGAAGATGTAACGGGAATTGAATTGGCTTCGGTTTTGAAGAACATATATGCTATTGCGGCAGGTGTTTGTCAGGGATTGCTATATGGAGACAATTTTCAAGCCGTCCTGATGGCTAATTGTGCGAAGGAAATGGAGCGTTTTCTAAAAGAAGTTGTGCCTTTTGATCGGAATATTTGCGAACAACATTATTTAGGTGATATGCTTGCCACCGGTTATTCGCAATTTAGTCGTAATCGTACCTTAGGTACTATGATTGGAAAAGGATATTCGATAAAAACAGCGCAACTGGAAATGGAAATGATAGCTGAAGGATATTATGGAGCAAAATGTATTGTGGAAATGAATCGGCGATTTAAAATTCATATTCCTATTGTGAATACGGTTTATCGCATTTTGTATGAAAAGACTTCTCCGAAAGCGGAAATAGAAAAACTGGTCGAATTTTTTTAATATAAATGGTTTATGGACAGTATAAAAATGAATATTCAATATGTGTATAATTGGTTACCCGAAGAAGATATTTTAAAACAAGGGGCCAATGCAATCGCATGTAACCAAGCATTGTACGATGGCAGTCGGGAGGGGAGCGATTTTCTTGGATGGGTAAGGTTGCCTTCTTCCATTACCGACGATCAATTCAAAGAAATAGAAAATACAGCGGCATCTTTGCGATCGATATGTGATGTTGTGGTTGTAGTAGGTATAGGGGGAAGCTATTTAGGGGCAAGAGCCGTAATTGATGCATTGAATAATTCGTTTGATTGGTTACAGACAAAAAGAGAACATCCGGTAATGGTTTATGCCGGGAATAATCTGAGTGAAGATTATCTTTACGAGTTGATTAAATATCTCGAAAATAAGAGTTTTGGAATTATCAATATCTCTAAATCGGGAACAACTACGGAACCGGCAGTTGCTTTTCGTCTTTTAAAAGATCTGCTGGAAGAGAAAGTCGGAAAATCAGAGGCCCGCAATCGCATTGTTGCCATTACAGATGCCAAGAAAGGTGCTCTTAGGACATTGGCGACCATGGAAAAGTATAAAACGTTTATAATTCCCGATGATGTAGGCGGGCGTTATTCCGTGCTTACGCCTGTCGGTTTATTGCCTATTGCCGTAGCCGGTTTTGATATTCGTAAACTAGTACAAGGTGCGGCAACCATGGAAAAGAACACCGGTCCGAATATAGCATTCGAATATAATTTATCGGCTATTTATGCCGTTATTCGAAACGAATTATATAAAAAAGGGAAAAAGATAGAGATTTTGGTAAACTATCATCCTAAGCTTCATTATTTTAGTGAGTGGTGGAAACAGCTCTTCGGAGAAAGTGAAGG
>JAAZMQ010000130.1 GCA_012798745.1 Bacteroidales bacterium | reverse complement strand
GACTATAATAATCGGATATAATACGAATGGCAAAACAAAGAAAACGAAAAGTTGAAAATGGTTTAGTAGAAGGAAAACTTTCCCAATCCATTTGGAAACTTGCCGCTCCAATGATGATTGGAGGGGCACTGCAAGATCTTTTTTCCCTTGTGGATTTGTTTTTTGTGGGAAAACTGGGACATGTTGAAGTGGCCGCACTTGCTATTGCGGGAACCACAATGGCAATACTGACCATGTTGGTGCAAGGAATTGGTGTAGGAACAATGGCGCTTATTTCGCACTTTACCGGAGAAAAAAATTATGAGATGTCGGATATGGCTTTGGGGCAAACGCTTATGTTGGGACTTCTGGGATCGGCACTGATGTTGATCGCCTCATTTTTTCTGATAGAACCTCTTTTGAGACTTTTTGGTGCTACAGGCGATGTATTGTTATATGCGTCTGAGTACCTTAGAATCAATTTCGTTTTCTCCATCGTTATCTTTCTTTTTTCAGGGATGACCAATGCATTACAAGGTTCCGGCGATGCCAAGACCCCACTGTATGCCCTCGTAATTGCCAATATTCTTAATATTATTCTCGATCCCCTGCTCATCATGGGATACGGTCCTTTTCCTGCTATGGGAGTTGCCGGTTCTGCGGTGGCGACGGTGATAACGCGGGGGATTGGCGTTTTATTCCTTTTCTTTCATCTTTTCTTTGGGCATTCTACCCTTCATTTAAAATGGAAATACCTTAAACCTCAGCCATCTTTGATGGGAAGAATCGTAAATATTGGTTTTTTTGCTTCCCTGCAAGTGTTTATTCGTGAAATATCTTTTTTGTTTTTAATGCGGTTGGTTACTTCCTTTGGCGATGTTACTCTTGCTGCCTATGGCATCGGTTCGCGACTCCGCACTTTCATCATGGTACCCGGTTTCGGGTTTGCAAGTGCCGCTGCAGTGTTGGTTGGTCAAAATTTGGGAGCCGGGAATCCGGAACGTGCAAAAAAATCGGCGTGGCGTGCCGTTATGTATTACGAGATAATTGCTATACCGTTGGCTACTTTGTTTCTGATTTTCGCGCCTACTTTCGTTGGCATTTTCAATGATCATCCGGATGTAATTGTTATTGGAAGTTCTTTTTTGCGCTATCTTGCCGTCACCTTTCCCTTCCTCGCTTTTTCCCTGGTGTTTTCGCAGGCTCTAAATGGTGCCGGCGATACCAAGACCGCCACCATTATCAATGCTATCGGTCAACTCGTTTTCCGGGTACCCTTTGCATACCTTTGTGCCTTAACCCTCGGATTGGGTTATAAAGGCATATGGTTGGGCATCAATGCTTCCGATGTTGTTCAAGGAATCGGAATGATATTTGTTTTTAATTCGGGACACTGGCAGAAGGTATTCATCGAGCACAAAAAGAAATTATCCCGTCACATCGATGTGGATGTCAATGGATTGGAAACGGAATAATGACTGCAAAAAACGATTGTTCTGCCGCGCGTTTCAATAGAGAACGTGTCGCCAAGTGCTTCGTTGAGTGTTCCTTGCCACCAGTTGGTGAGTATGGCTTTATCTAGTGGATACCGCAGACCCCGTAAGGTTACTTCTGCGCGATCGATGCAGAAAAACGAAATGTTCTGTCCTCGAAAACTCGGGAAAGTGGTAGGCGAGTGAATGGGGTATAAGATACCGTAATCGGTAATCATGGCTACCTGTGCCTGCAACATGTATTCGGCCAAGAGCGAGATGTTTCCCAACGTATGGTCTTCGCTTTTTCCGGTTGCCGCAACAATAACCAGATTCTTCATTCCCTGCTGTACGCAAAAATGCACCGATTTGGTGAGATCGTTGGTATACTGGTCGGGATTGGGATGAATTATACCGCCAAAGCGGATTTTGTTTTCTTCCGAAATGGAGTCACAATCGCCCACAATGGCGTCGGGATGCCCTCCGCGAGCAATGAAACCGTTGGCGGCCCCGTCGCAACAAACAATGTATTTTGCTTTTTCAATATACGAGAGGGGTATTTCATGCATCGGGTAGTTGCCGTTGGCAATGATCACCGCATCGGGGTCGCCTATGAAAGATGAAGAAAAATCGGACATGCGAATCATTCTTTTTGTCTGCAATCACGAACGAAGTTTCTTTCGAACGGGTACTCAATCTTTTAAATAATAGTTTACGGTGCTCACTACCCGTATGTTTTTAATGTAAGGTGTGTTGGCGTCGCGGTCGGTAATGGAAAACTGCCCTTGATTGGCACTTTGTATTTTCCCCAGTTTGCTACCCGAATCTTTTGCAAACTTTTCGGCCGTAGCACGTGCATTTTTTGTAGCTTCTTCAATCATCTGGGGTTTTATATCGTTGAGCTTGGTAAATAGAAATTGTACCCGATACTGGTAATCTTCGCCGGTTACGGCGATTCCTTGTTTTAGCAACTCGCCCTGTTCGCTCATCAATTTGCGCACCAAATCTACGTTATCCGACATTACCGTTACTACGGACGTAATGTTGTAGCGGTAGGGAGATTGAGACACACTGTATCGTTCGGCCTGCATATCCACTACCAACGGAGCGGAGAT
>JAAZMQ010000129.1 GCA_012798745.1 Bacteroidales bacterium | reverse complement strand
CAGCCCCATTTGGCCACTCTGGAAACTGCCCTTTATGTCCTTCTGTTTTGTTTATAAATCAGTAAGATAACTCTTTATCAACTTTTATTTTTCTTTCTTCGCTGAGCCTCTTGTCGGATTCGAACCAACGACCCCGAGATTACAAATCACGTGCTCTGGCCAACTGAGCTAAAGAGGCTTATTTTCTTATTATTAGCGTTTCTTATTCAATAGAATAGAGAAACGGTCGCAAAGGTAGCAATATTTTTTCGATTACCAAAAAAATAGGATTAATTTTTAGCGCCGGGATTAGTCACCAGCAAATATATTTAGCTGCTTCATACTTGAATGAGGAGATTTAAAAAGAAATTTGTTATAAGAAGAAAAATAGCGGGAAGCTTTTTTAGCCCCCGCAATTTATTATATCTATATTGGATCACTAATTAATTAAACATTTTTTTGAATTTATCGAAAACATTCCTTTTTGCTGCATTTGATGGTGTAAAGTTCGATGATTTTTGCATTTGTGAAAGAGCTTTTTTTTCACTTTCACTCAATGTTTCGGGAACATATACATTTACATTGATTAATTGGTCACCCGTTCCGTATCCATTTACTGACGGAAGCCCTTTATTTCGTAGTCGCAATACTTTTCCGGGTTGGGTACCGGGCTCAATTTTTATTTTGGCTATTCCGTCTATAGTTGGTACTTCCACCGTTCCACCCAAGGCAGCAGTCGGAAAACTGATAAATAGATTATAAATTACGTCGTTTCCACTACGGATCAGATTTGGGTCTTCCTCTTCTTCAATTACGACCAGTAAATCGCCCTTAATGCCTCCTCTTCGTGCGGCGTTACCTTCACCCGATATTGTTAATTGCATTCCTGCAGTTACGCCGGCGGGAATATTGATAGAAATAATTTCTTCTTCTCGTACAATGCCTTCACCGTTACAGTGAGGGCATTTTTTTGTAATTATTTTTCCTTCGCCATTGCAGGTTGGGCAGGTAGATGTTGTTTGCATCTGTCCCAAGATGGTATTGGTTATGCGGGTTACCACACCTGAGCCCTTACATGTTTGACAGGTGGCAACCGAATCGCCGTTTTCCGAGCCATTACCGTGACAGTATGTGCAAGCTACATATTTTTTTACTTTTATTTTTTTCTCAACCCCGGTGAGTATTTCTTTTAAGTTTACTTTCACTTTTACGCGAAGATCAGATCCGCGGTTTGTGCGTCGACCGCTGCGTGAAGATCCGAATCCGCCAAAATTGCCGAATCCGCCAAAGCCTCCGAAGTTGCCGAAAATATCTCCGAATTGTGAGAAAATATCTTCCATTGACATTCCGCTGCCAAAACCGCTTCCTGTAGTTCCATTGACTCCGGCATGTCCAAATCGGTCGTACCGTGCACGTTTGTCCGCATCACTTAAAACTTCGTATGCCTCAGCTGCTTCTTTGAATTTCTCTTCCGCTTTTTTATCTCCCGGGTTCCTGTCGGGATGATATTCAAGCGCTTTTTTGCGGTATGCTTTTTTTATTTCTTCAACCGTTGCTGTACGAGGTATCTCCAGTATGTCGTAATAATCTCTTTTTTCTGTCATAATTATTCACCCACAATTACTTTTGGGAAACGGATTACTTTATCGTTTAAAGTATATCCCTTTTGCACAAGATCTATTACCACTCCTTCCTGCGATTCTTCAGGAGCAGGAATGGTACCCACCGCTTCAAATTTTTCAGGATCGAAGGGTTGCCCTATTGCTTCGATCTCTTTTATTCCGTGTTGCTGAAGGAAATTCAAAAATTTGGTATATATCAAATCGATTCCTTCCAAAAGAGCTTCCTTGTCATCACTTTTATGTAACGCAGTTATAGCACGTTCAAAATCGTCGATGAGAGGAATAATGTCGCTCAATACTTTTTCTCCCCCACTTTTTATGATATCGGCTTTTTCTTTTAGCGTGCGTTTGCGAAAATTATCGAAATCAGCAAAAAGGCGAATATATTTCTCGTTCAATTCATCGTATTCTCGCTGAAGTTTCTGATGTTTATCCTGTTCGGAAGTTTGCATTTTTTCTTTCTCTTCTGACAGATTGTCGTTTATTTTTATATCTTTTTCTTCTTCAGCAGAAGAGGTTGCTTTTTTCGTTTCTTTACTTTCTTGAGGGTCGTTATATTTTTTGTTTTCCTTTTCCATAATCATTTTTATAAATGTACGATATAATATGATAGATTAGTATATGTGTTATATCTTTTTAAAAATGAAATTGTACGCTTCACATACAGCAAATATCTTGCCAAAGATGTATTAAGACAAAAAAGGTGTAAATTATTCGGGATTCAGAGAAAAAGTTTACACCATTCATCAAATATGGCAACTTGCTGTTCGCCATGTTTTGCCAGGTCGCGTCGTATTTTTTTGATAGATTTTTCTTTTCCGGGATGCGATTTTGAATAAAATTTATCTGCAAAACAAATGATTTTTTCTTCCATACTCACGGGAACCATATCGCGGTGTGGAAGCGGTAAATTATTTTCAATAATCATTTCAAGGGTAATTCCTGTACCGGTATGGCGTTCACAAACAAGGCCATGTTTAGGATAACCTTCGCTTATCAATAATTCGTTTCCTAAATATCCATGGCAAATATACGGGTATTTTCCGTAACAGCCAATGCGTGGTGCGTGCGTCTTAAAAATACCGATGTCATGCAACATAGCAGCCTCTTCTATAAATTGCACATCGATTGCCAATTCTGGATGTTTATGTGCAATGGAAAGCGCTTTGTTTGTGACATCGGTTGCATGCGACATATATATATTGTATAATTTATTCCCTTTTTTATAGTACTTATTAATAATGAGCTGTGGGTCCATTTACTTTCCAATACTTATTATTCCTTTGATTTTTTGCATAAACAAGAGCGTCTTAAGGTGCGGCTTTATAAGGGTTAAAATTACAATGGGACTACAAATTTTTTTAAAGAAACATCTAATAACGATTGTGGGACTGCTTCCTTCACTTCGTCTTCAATAATAGTGAGCATTCGTTCACGCGGATATTCTTTGCGAGTAATAAGACTTATTTCACGTACGGGAGTACTATTTCTGAATGGGCGAACATTTTTTTTCTGTTTCTCACTCAGATTGTCAATTGCCATTTCGGGAATCACTGTTAGTCCATCGTTTGCATCGACAATATTGATAAGAGTATCTATACTCCCTGCTTCGTAGGTGAAGATCGAATGATTTCTTCCTCTCTTTCTCATGTTGCATAAATGTAATATTTGAGTCCGAAAGCAGTGTACCTCATCCAAAAGCCAAAGACGGGTTGTATTCAGATCGTTTTCATTCAAAGCCGTTTTTGCGTACAGTGGTTTTTCTTTTGGAGAAACATAAGCATAGAACTTTTCGTAATACAGGGGACGTTCTGATATATGTTCATCGTTTAGAGGTGTTGCCAGAATAGCTCCATCCAGCGTACCTTTTGATAATTGGTGCAATATCTGATTTGTTGTCAGTTCGCTTACAACTATTTTAATATCAAAATGATGAAGTTGATGTATCTGCATCAATCTTGGCAATAAGTAAGTGGAAACGGTCGGGATTATTCCTAAATGGAAAGTACCCTTTACAACACCCTTTTCTTCCTGAATGATTTCTTTTATTCGGTTAATCTGAGCAAGTGCAATACGCGCTTGACTGATGATTTGTATTCCGATTTCGGTGGGTTGAACCGGCAACTGTGTGCGGTCGAATATTTTCACTCCCAACTCGTCTTCGAGTTTTTGAATCATCATACTTAACGTAGGTTGTGTCACGAAGGAAGCTTCGGCAGCTTTAGAAAAATGGCGATAATCATCTACAGCTATAATATATTCGAGTTGCTGGATATTCATTGTTTATAGTTTGAAAAATATTTCATAAACTGAACGCGTTCGTATAATGCCGGACTAGCAATGTTGGCGTAATTGAGCTTGCCTTTAAATTCAGAAAGGCTTTTGTAATTATGGTGTTCCATCCATTCTTCCATATAAGTAAGCATGTTTACGACAATTTCGGGTCCTTTTTGATACAACACACTGCACAATTGGATGGCGTTTGCACCTGCTAAAATACCTTTAATGGCATCTTCCCATGCATGCACTCCATAGGAGCATGCGATATCACATTCGGGGACTTTTCCCGAAACAATGGCTGTCCAACGCAATGTGTCGCTAAAATCCGAAGGGTTGCTGAATATGGGTCCCGACACAATTTCTTCCTTATGTATATCGATGTCGAGCTGATAGAAGCGATTAAACAACACCACACCACTTGTTCCCAGTGCTTTCAATTTTTTCACCAAGCCCGGCAAATTGCTGATCGTTTTTCCCATTTTTACGATGATCGGGATATGCACGGATTTTTTTAGTTCTCTCACTACATTTTGATGGAATTCTTCCGGATAATTATCGGGAAATTCGCCGGCATTAAGCAGGAAAATATTGAGTTCCAGTGCGTCGGCTCCTGCAGCTTCAATGTTTTTAGCAAATTCTGTCCATCGGCTTAACTTATAGCAATTGATGCTGGCAATAATTGGGATGTTGCATGCTGCTTTGGCCGACTGAATAAGATCGAGGTAGTTTCCCACATGATTCATTTTTACATACGTGTCGATGTAATCGATTGCTTCGGGATAATCGGAAGTGAGGCTCAATTTTCTCGAAAGACTTTCGATTTGTTCTTCAAATAACGATTTCAGCACCACGGCTCCCACGCCTGCTTGCTCGAGTTCTTTTATTTTATTCAATGAATTTGTTAAACCGCTGCTGCCGGCGATCAATGGATTTTTCAATGTAAGTCCGGCAAATTTTGTTTGTAAATCGGCCATTTCAATGCTTGTTTATCTTTATCAGGATTTTATAAGTTCAACAAAAGTACGCTTTTTATCGATAAAAAAAATTATTTCATAAGGAAATATAAATACAATTCATGAAAGATCGGTTTCATGAGAACCTATTCAAAAGAGCGTTGATTTTCGCCGTAGGCACATTATCTTTCTCCAAAAATCAACGTTCCGATCCGAATCATCGTACTGCCTTCTTCAATGGCAATGGGGTAGTCGTTTGTCATACCCATTGATATTTCTTTGAATGCCGGCACGTCGGCGAAATACTTATTTTTAAATTCGTCGAAAAGCGATTTTAGTAAACGAAATTCTTTTCTTATCTGATCTTCGTTGTCGGTAAAGGTGGCCATTCCCATTACTCCGGAAAGCTGCACGTGAGGGCATTCCTTCCATTTGCCTTTGGCGAGAAATTGTCGGCATTCATCGGGAGAAAATCCCCCCTTGGTCTCTTCCTGAGCAATATGAATCTGCAACAAGCAAGGAATTTGTCGCTGGTTGGCTGCTGCCTGCTTTTCGATTTCGAGCATGAGCCGTTCATTTTCCAAACTGTGAATCAGATGGATAAAAGGAGCAATATATTTCACTTTGTTTCTTTGTAGATTTCCAATAAAATGCCATTCGATATCTTTAGGTAGTTGTTCGTATTTTTCTTTTAGTTCCTGTGCACGGCTTTCTCCAAAAATCCGTTGCCCGTGGTTATACGCTTCCTGTATTGTTTCCACAGGATGAAATTTGGAAACAGCTACAATTTTTACTTCTTTCGGAATTGATTTTCGCAATTTATCAAGATTTTCTTTTATCATATTCATTCTTCTTTTTGTTTCTCCTGTTCTCCCACATAAGGGAATACATCCATAATGGGTGTTTCGGTTAAGGCGGCAACAGAATAATCGATCATGGTCTTTTTCATTTCCGTATCAACAATATCCAATGCTTCATTCAATGTGCTTGCTTGAACCAGCATGTTTACTGCTGTCTTTTTTTCCGCTCCGCTTTTCTCGTCCAACGTGATGAAATAAAGTTTTGCTTTATAAAAGCGGTCGCCCGTTTCATTAAAAAATGTTTCGTTGTATTTTGCCCTTTTTATATCGGCAATGGAAAATTCTCCCGAAATATACGGTTT
>JAAZMQ010000128.1 GCA_012798745.1 Bacteroidales bacterium | reverse complement strand
TCCTTATCTTTCGACAGATATCGACGGACATTTAACCGGATTGACGATGGACGATTTGGTGGGAGCGGTCACGATTGACAATCTGTCGTTATACGATGATAATTTTATTTACAATCCCGGCTCTATTTATCTGCAAGCTGAGGAAAGCGCTTCCACTTCGGAAAAGAAAATACAGTTGATCTCCTCATTTCTTGAAGCGGAAATTAGCGGTCATTATCGTTTTTCGACCATTGCAAACGAATTTATGTCAGCCCTCTATCAGCATTTACCTTCGGTTATAGGGTTTCCTGAAAAGGAAAATCATATCGATAGTTTAGGCAATAACTTTAGTTTTTACATTTTGGTGAAAAATACCGAAGATCTTTGCTATGCATTATCTTTACCGTTCTATAACGCAGAACCTGCCATTATCAAGGGAGAGGTGGACATGGCTGAGGAAAACGCCTTTCAATTGGATGCTTATTTACCCCGATTAATGTTTGGTAAAAACGATGTAAGAGAATCTAAAATTGTTTTGAAAAATTCTCTTTCCAATGGAATCGATCTCGATGTGAATAGTTATTTGGTACAAAACAATGGTTATATTAATGTACGAATAAATTCAGAGGCGGAGCTCGATTCGGTAATGAACCGGTTTTTCTTCGATATCCAGAATAATGTTGCCAGTGCGAACGGAGAATTACAGGTAGTTATGAATTTTTTTCGCCAAAACGAGGAACATTTTTCGGCCGATATACAGGTGTTGCCCACCGATATTTTGCTTAATCGGCAAATCATTAATATTCATCCGGCTACTATCTTTTATGCTAAAGATTCCATAAAGGTAAACGATTTTGCTCTTTCACAAGAAGGAATGTTGTTAATGGGGATTGGAGGAATTGCTTCAAAAAACCGGGAGGATAGTATTCGCGTTTTTTTTCATAATACCGAATTGGGTAACCTGTTAACCGCTTTTAATATTTCTGATATAAAGGGATTGTTGAATGGTGAAATTATTCTTTCGCAGGCACTGAACGAACCCGAATTGTTTACAAAAGATTTCAGAATCGATGATATTCAGTTGCATAATGACACCATTGGAACATTGCGGGTAAATGGCATGTGGGATAAAGTAGATATGGGATTAAGTTTAGATGCCTTTTTGGTGAATAAAGGATACAAATATCTTGATGTTTCCGGATTTATTCCAACAGGGAATGAAGGATTGATGGATGTTAATGTTAGAATCAGCACTTTTCCCCTCGTTTGGATACAGCCTTTTGCCAGGACAGCATTTAGTGAACTGTCGGGTATCATGAATGCAGAAATTAAAATTGCGGGTAAAGCTTCCCAGCCCCTGACCGATGGGTGGTTAGGAATCAGTGACGGGATCATGAAAGTGGCTTATACCAATGTAACCTACAGTATATCGGATACTATCCGGGTAAATAGAAACAATATCGGTTTTGATAATCTGATTGTAAAAGATGATAACAATCATACTGCGGTTGTTAATTTTGAATTGACCCGATCAGACTTTGGCAGCATATCATACAGGGTGCGAATGAAATTGAATGATTTTTTGCTTTTAAATAACGAAAACAGAACCGATATGATGGTTTACGGCAATTTAAAATTGAGTGGCGATCTTAATCTTGTGGGTGGATCACAAGGGATTTATGGTGATGTAAACCTATGGAATGAGAGTCGTTCGCGCTTAACTATCGAACTTCCTCAAACGGCTTCTGCTTCTGAATATCATGGGATAATATACATAAATACCCCTCAGGAAACCGATTCTCTAAGTTTTCTGAGAAGGATTGGAAACGATAAATCCAATGGAAAACCAGCGTCGAGATTGATGATGAGCATCAGAGGAAATATCGATTTGAACCCGCAGCTTGAGTTTAAGGTGTTGCTAAACCCAACGACCGGTGATGCCATTACTATTAGTGGCAACGGAAAACTAAACGTGATGTACAATTCGCATTCCGATATGCCCATTCGGATATATGGAGATTATATTGCTCAAGAGGGTAAGATACATTACAATTTGCAGAGCCTTAAATCTATCGACTTTAATTTACGAAAAGGGAGTACGCTGACTTTCGTGGGAGATCCTCAAAATATTCAATTTAATGCTGTTGCTTATCATCCTGTTAATGCTAATTTAGCAACATTAAGCGAAAGTTTTTCCTACGATTCAAAGTTGTCGACTACAAGGGTACTTGTGAATGCATTACTCGAAATTCAAGGAAACCTTCAAAAGATGGATCTCAGGTACGATATTGAATTGCCTGAAGTCTCAAGCGATGTACAGCAAAAAGTAAAAAGTTTGATCAGTACAGAAGAAGCAAAAATCAGACAATTTGCCTATTTGGTAACCACAGGCAATTTTTATCCTGCGGAAAGCACTATCGAGACGCCTATAGGAAGTAGTGTATTTACATCGTTTGCTGCAAGTGCATTGACAAGTGGGCTGGATGCTCTTTTTGCTAGTGCTTTAAGTGATAATTGGAGTATTAGCACCACTTTGGAAACCAATGGTACTCAATTTGATAATATTCGGATGGGGGTAGATGTTTCGACACGTTTATTTGACGACCGATTGCGAATTACTACCAATTTAAGTTATGGCGATGTGGGAACGTTGGCCAACCAGCAAACATTTATTGGTGAATTTGAAGCAGAATACGATATAAGCAATTGGTTGATGATCAGAGCATATAATCGCGCAAACGAAAGATACTACAAACGAGCGCCTTTTACGCAAGGAGTGGGATTAATTATTACCAAAGAAGGAAAAACTTTCAGTGATTTGTTTCGATTTAGATTTGGCAGGAAAGATGAAAATGAAACCGGAAACGAGTAAAAGAGGAGGGTAAAAAATGAGGAAATATATTCCATATCTGTTTGTCCTTTTCTTTTTGGTTGCTTGCGATGCCACCAAACGGGTTCCCGAAGGGAGTTATTTGCTAAATAAGGTAGATATAGATACCGACACCAAAACCGTAAGCGAATCGCATTTAAAACCTTTTTTGCGTCAAAAACCCAATTCTTCTGTTCCTATTTTTGGCAAAGTACGTTTACACTTATATAATTTTGCAGGGAACGACTCCACATGGATCAATCGTCAGTTGCGTAAATGGGGCGAACCACCTGTCTTGTATAGCGATCGGCTTACCGCAATTTCTGCTGAGCAGATTCGTTTGGAACTCAATAACAGAGGCTATTTGAATGCCGAAGTAGATACTTTCGTGGTAAAAGAAAATAAAAAAGCGGATGTTACTTATGATGTTACCGGTCATGAACCTTATCGCATATTTCATTATAATAAAACACTGAACGCGGTTGATACCACTATTCACCATATTTTGTTGGAAGAAAAAAAACTCGATTTCGTGAAAGAGGGTGATATATTTGATCTGCAGATTTTAGAAAAAGGGAGAGTGGATATGGCCAAAACCCTTAGAAATAGAGGTTATTT
>JAAZMQ010000127.1 GCA_012798745.1 Bacteroidales bacterium | reverse complement strand
TCTTTTCATTTATAGAGTCATCATCTGAATCACAAAAAGCACAGACATCAAAGCCTGCCTTTTTAAAATCATGGCAATAATCAACAAGCCTACTACCGGTACCATCTACCAATGAGATACCATTTAACTCCAGGTTATCGTATCCATTGTTAATTCTATGGTTATTTAATGCCCTGCAAATTCCAACCTCGGTTGCACCTTCACAAACTATCATTCTCTTCGCAAAAAAAGCATTCGGATTGTTTCTGATACAGCCCTGAAAATTATCATTGAAAGAAAATAATCCACTTCGATTATCGTTTTTCTTCAGGAAAATATCTTTTGCCTCAAGCTCTACAATGACATTATTTGAATGAGTTGTAATAAATATCTGTCCTTGGTTATTCTGTTTAAGCCGATTGACCAGAAACTTCACCCTGTCGGGCTCTAATCCCTGTTCTATCTCATCAATCAGTATTATCCCTCCCTCATATTTGATAAGATCCAATTGAATAGCAATCGACAAAAGTCTTCTCGTACCTTTCCCTTTTAATCTAAACGGAATGTTAGTATGATCGTGCAGAGCTATACTACCCTCTTTAACAAGAAGATTCTTAAAGTCAATCAATACTTTCAGTTCATCCACTGACAACCCCAGGCTGAGTGCAGATTTTTGAATGCTCTTTACTATATCGCTAAAAGAGGCAAAAGCTTCAGTATTATTTATATTATCATATGCTTTCCTGTTAGCATCTACTATTATTCTGTCGGTATCGATATCATCATGGTTTTTCTTCAATAAAGCATACAATGGTGAACCCTTACCCCAGGAGAAATGTCTATCTATATAATCTGAAACAATGAACACGTTGAATTTTGCTCTGTCTCCAGCACTTATTTCAATATTATCCTGATCTTTCCTATCATTGACAACATACCAAGTGGGTTCCAAATCTTCGTGGACAACCAGTCTGATAGTTAAAATATCACTGCAACCAGATTCCTCTTCCGAAAAATAATCTACAATCTCATTATCGGGGTTTAAAATTCTCTTATATAACCCAAATTTAGACTCACTTAGCAGCTCAGGCGGTAAATCTTGTAAACTAACCTCAATAACAATGGGTTTAGTTGTATCACCATTATGAAAGTCGGTATCATAAAATCGGTAATCCCATCTTGGTGACAATACCGCATGTATAGCATCTAATATCGTTGTTTTGCCGGAGTCTCCTCTGCCAATCAAACATACGAAGAACTGGTTATTGAATACGTGCTCAAAATGTTCAATACCCCTGTAATTGTATATTTTTAATGTGTGAATTCTTGACATCTCTTACCAAATTTATAGTCATCATCAGAACCTATAAAGAAATTCGGGTAAATCTCTTTCATAGATCTATATACAACGATAATGCATTCTGCCATTCCAATTTCACCATTTCACTATTTAGGCTATTATTAGAAACGAAGAAGAAAAACAGTTTACATTGGGTCAAACCATCATTCATTTTGTCAATTATACCATCACCGGGTTGAATTGACCAAGAATCATAGAAAACATTTTCTTGTCCAAAAATATCTCCATCTTTGAAGTTATGTGAATGAAAGATCATAATATAAAAATATTTCCTTCTGTTGTGCTTGTCAATAAAGCATTAGAGAAGACTATGAAAAATATTGTGCCGAAAAGTACACCAATTTAAGACATAAGCGCCTATATCTTCTCTCCATACCCGGCCGCTCCTGCACAAAAAATGCCCCCGCTCCCTTGTTGGCAATCGACAGCCAAATCCAAAGGATTAAAAACAGCGGACTCAGAACAATCAAACCCACCGAAGCAATCACAATATCGAAAAAACGTTTAAAGAAGCGTTGATACAGACCTTTGCTGCCATTAACCTCCGTTTTATTCATTGATTGTGTTCTTTTCTTTTGTGAATTTCCTTTTTTTCCATGCCGATTCCAATGAATGATATTCTTCCAGCAACGCATTCCAGACTGCTTGTTGCTCGTAACGCGAAGCTATTAACGGACGTGCCGCTTCAGCCATTTTTCGACGTTCGGCGGGGTGTTCAATCATATACTTCATTGCTTCAGACAACGCCTCTTTATTTTTCGGTGGAATGATGATCCCGTTCTTACCCTCTAGAATTATTTCATTGCAGCCGTTTATATCTGTAACGATGGAAGGCAGTCCCATTGCTCCTGCCTGCATGACCACGTTTGGAAAACCTTCGCGATAACTGGGAAATACCAATGCATTGGAAATGCTCAGATAGTGTCTTACATCATTTTGATAACCCACATAAATAATATCACGATCACTTTGTATTTTTTCTAATGTTTCCGTGAATAATGGGTCCAATTTTTGTTCCAATGTTCCAACCAAAAGAAGTTTTGGAATGCCCAAGGAAGAGGTATCTGTTGAATCATCGTCCTTTAAAAATTGCCGACCTTCAGATTTCAATCTGCTAAATGCAGCTACCAGTTCGTTGATTCCTTTATCTTTAACCAATCGCCCGACATATATAAATACAAAATCCGTTTCACCGATATGTAATTCGTTTCGCAACAACCGTTTATCGTTTTCGCTATAAAGCGCCGGATCAAAATAAGCTGTATCGATGCCATTGATATTTCCGTTCAATATCTTTCTAAGAGGCTTCTTGGTTATTCTGTTTTTTATAAGCGTATTTTTTACTCCTTCTCCCTCGGGAATAACTTTTGTGGCACAAGCGCAGGTAATTCTCTCCATCAGCACCAGCAATCTCCTGAAAATTCCGGATGCTGTTTCAAATCGCAATCCGGTTACCGTATAAATTCGA
>JAAZMQ010000126.1 GCA_012798745.1 Bacteroidales bacterium | reverse complement strand
GGCGATTTCGTGTAAATTATGAAGCAGATAAAAAGAACGAAAATAGCCGACGCATTGAAGTCGACCGATTTTGGATCAGAAATCAACGTAAAGGGCTGGGTTCGTACCCGCAGAGGAAACAAAAACGTAAGTTTTGTCGCGCTAAACGACGGATCGACCATTAATAACTTGCAAATTGTCATCGAAAATGCTAAATTCGGGGAAGAATTTCTAAAACCCATCACTACCGGTGCGTGTATCAGCGTAAACGGCACGTTGGTGCAATCGTTGGGCAGAGAACAAGCGGTTGAAGTACAGGCTAACGAAATAGAAATTTATGGCGCGGCCGATCCCGCAACGTATCCGTTACAGAAAAAGGGGCACTCGTTGGAGTTCCTTCGCGAAATTGCCCATCTTCGTCCACGTACCAATACTTTTGGCGCTATTTTCAGAATTCGACATCACATGTCGTATGCTATTCATAAATATTTTCACGATAGGGGATTTTATTATTTTCATACACCCATTATCACCGCTTCCGACGCTGAAGGAGCGGGTGCACTGTTTCAGGTTACTACGCTCGATTTAGGCAATGTTCCTAAAAAAGAAGACAGTACGGTAGACTATTCGCAGGATTTTTTTGGCCGTCAGACCAACCTCACCGTTTCGGGTCAGCTCGAAGGTGAGTTGGGGGCAATGTCGCTGGGAGCCATTTACACGTTCGGGCCCACGTTTCGTGCCGAAAACTCCAATACACCACGTCATTTGGCCGAATTTTGGATGATCGAACCGGAAGTTGCTTTCAACGACATCACAGACAACATGGACCTTGCCGAGGATTTTATGAAATACCTCATTCATTATGCGTTGGAAAATTGTATGGAGGATATCGGTTTTCTGGCTAAAATGTACGATCATGAACTCATCGATCGTCTGCATTTTGTGGTGAACAACAATTTTGTTCGGCTCACATATACCGAAGGAATCGATATTTTGGAAAAATCGGGGCAAAAATTTGAATATCCCGTTCATTGGGGAACCGATCTGCAAGCCGAGCACGAACGTTATCTGGTGGAAAAACATTTTAAATGCCCTGTTATTCTGACCGATTATCCGAAGGAAATTAAATCGTTTTATATGAAACAAAACGATGACGGAAAAACCGTTCGAGCTATGGACGTGCTGTTCCCGAAAATCGGAGAGATCATTGGCGGATCGGAACGTGAGGCCGATTACGATAAATTGATGAATCGGGTAAATGAACTCGGAATGAGTATAGAATCCATCTGGTGGTATCTCGAAAGTCGAAAATTCGGCACGGCACCTCATTCCGGATTTGGATTGGGTTTTGAGCGGCTGATGTTGTTCGTTACCGGAATGACAAATATTCGCGACGTGATCCCTTTTCCACGAACACCCAAGAATGCCGAATTTTAATTTAATGAGAATCTGTATTTATTAGTTTAGGAGAACATTTATTGAATGAAGAATATACGTAATTTTTGCATTATTGCTCATATCGATCACGGCAAAAGCACGCTTGCCGATCGGTTGCTTGAATATACGCGCACCATCGACAGTAAGGATATGCAGAACCAAGTGCTCGACAGCATGGATTTGGAACGCGAACGCGGCATCACCATAAAAAGCCATGCTATTCAGATGAATTATGAGTACCAAGGTGAAAATTACATTCTTAATTTAATTGACACACCGGGACACGTAGATTTTTCCTACGAGGTTTCTCGCTCCATTGCCGCCTGCGAAGGTGCACTGCTGATTGTCGATGCCACGCAGGGCATTCAGGCTCAAACTATTTCCAATGTGTACATGGCCATCGAGCACGATTTGACTATTATTCCCATCATCAATAAAATCGATTTGGAAAGTGCCATGCCCGATGAAGTGGAAGACCAAATTGTTGAGCTGTTGGGATGCGAACGCGAAGAGATTCTTCGTGCCAGCGGGAAAACGGGAGAGGGTGTCGATGAAATTTTAAAAGCAATTGTCGAAAAAATTCCCGCACCCGTAGGCGACCCCGATGCGCCGTTGCAAGCCTTGATTTTCGATTCGGTATTCAATCCTTTTCGCGGAATCATAGCCTATTATAAAGTTGTGAACGGCAGCATCGGCAAAAACGATCATGTAAAGTTTGTGGCTACCGGTCGTGAATACGAGGCCGATGAAGTAGGGGTGCTCAAACTGGAAATGATGCCTAAAGATCGGATCTATTGTGGCGATGTGGGGTACATCATTTCCGGAATCAAAACATCCAAAGAAGTAAAAGTTGGAGACACCATTACGCATGTAGACAATCCTTGCGATAAACCCATCGCCGGTTTTCAGGAAGTGAAACCGATGGTGTTTGCCGGCGTATATCCCATCGAAAGCGAAGATTTTGAGAACCTGCGTGCGTCGCTCGAGAAACTGCAATTGAACGACGCCTCAATCACTTTTCAACCCGAATCGTCGGTGGCACTGGGATTTGGTTTCCGCTGCGGATTTTTGGGATTGCTGCACATGGAGATCGTGCAGGAACGCCTCGAACGCGAGTTCAACATGGATGTTATCACCACCGTTCCCAATGTTTCGTACCATGTGTTTGACAAGAAAGGCAACATGAAAGAAGTGCATAATCCCTCGGAGTTGCCCGATCCGGCACTTATCGACCGCATCGAAGAACCGTTTATCCGTGCTTCCATCATTACCAATCTGACTTATATCGGGCCCATCATGACGCTTTGTCTGGGTAAACGCGGAATACTTATCAAACAGAATTATATTTCGGGAGACAGGGTTGAGCTCATTTTCGATTTGCCGTTGGGCGAAATCGTCATCGATTTTTACGACAAGCTGAAAAGTGTTTCCCGCGGATATGCCTCGTTCGATTATCACATGCTCGACTTTCGTCCTTCCAAGTTGGTAAAGCTCGATATTCTGATCAATGGCGAGCCGGTAGATGCCTTATCCATGCTTACGCATTTCGATAATGCGCAGTCGTTGGGGCGCCGCATGTGCGAAAAGCTCAAAGAGCTGATTCCGCGTCAACAATTCGATATTGCTATTCAGGCTGCCATCGGATCAAAAATTATTGCCCGTGAAACGGTCAAAGCTCTACGAAAAGACGTTACTGCCAAGTGTTACGGAGGCGACATTTCCCGTAAGCGAAAACTGCTCGAAAAGCAGAAAGAAGGAAAGAAACGCATGAAGCAGATCGG
>JAAZMQ010000125.1 GCA_012798745.1 Bacteroidales bacterium | reverse complement strand
TCAAGCGCAGAATTATCAATCTGCTTTCGGGGTCAGATTAGGTTACGACAGTGGTCTGACATATAAGAATTTCTTTTCCCTAGGAAATGCTTTTGAGGGAATTCTGAGCGCATCGCCCCATCATTTCCAATTAACGGGGTTGTATGAATACCAGAAACCCGTGCCGGGGGCTCCCAACCTGGACTGGTATCTGGGTCTTGGTGCTCATTTAGGAGGTCTTTACGATAAAGGCCATCGGAGCAACGGCTTTCTTTTGGGAGCAGATATTATCTGGGGTGTCGAATATATTTTTCCGCAAGCTCCTTTTGCCCTTTCGCTTGACTGGAAACCAGCCGTTAACTTTGTCAACGACTACAACGACTACTGGTACGCCGGGTTTGCATTAAGTTTAAGGTATAGATTCAACTGATTTTACACCTCAAAGAATCCCCTTTTCACCAATAAAAAACCCGAGCGAACTCGCCCGGGTCTCTTTATATTGGTATTTTTCTGAAAAGCGAATTTACGGAAAACGATAAACCACGCTGTTAATATTCATTCCTGCACCAACCGAAGCCATAACCACCGCATCTCCGCTCGCCAAATCATGATTATCCAATTCACCACGAACAATCATATCCAACAAAGTAGGGACCGTAGCCACCGAAGAATTTCCTAACCATGAAACGGTCATTGGCATTACTTCACGAGGTACTTCATTTATATTATATAGTTTATATAACCGTTTAAGAATAGCCTCATCCATTTTGCCATTAGCCTGATGAATGAGTATTTTCTTTATCTGTTCAATACCCATATTCAATTTATCGAGTCCGGCTTTGATGGTCGATGGCACATTTTCCAAAGCATATTGGTATAATCGGCGTCCATTCATTTTCAAATAATAATCCTTGTTTTTTGCCAATTCGGGATTGTATGAATATCCCATATGAAGCAAATGAGCGTAATTAAGCGCATCGGTGCGGCTATTGTGTCCCAAAATACCCACCGGCGTATCGCTCTCGTAAGGCTCCAAAATGGCGGCACCGGCTCCGTCGGCATAAATCATGCTGTCGCGATCATGAGGATCGGATATACGCGACAATACATCGGCTCCAATCACCAGCACTTTTTTAGCATCTCCCGAACGTATATAATAATCGGCCTGAATAATGGCCTGAATCCATCCCGGACATCCAAACAAAACGTCGTAAGCAACCGTAAACGGATTAGCAATTCCGAGTTTTTGTTTTGTACGTGAAGCAAGCGTGGGTAAAATATCTATACGGATATTATCTACCCGTGTCTCACCAAAGTTATGTGCAACAATAATATAATCAAGCTCCTCCTTGTCAATCCCTGCAGCTTCTATTGCCTGCTGAGCAGCAATAAGTGCCAGGTCGGAAGTAACTTGGTCGTCTTCAGCATAACGCCTTTCAGAAATAGTAGTGATTTCTTCAAATTTTCGTACAATTTCTTCATTGGGAATAGGAAATTTTTGTCCATTCGCATCATAAAATTCATACGAAAGAAAATCGTTATTCGTCATTCGTTTTGTAGGCACACAACTCCCCGTTCCCGTAATCACGCTGTATGTTTTTTTCATAAAATACGCAATTTTTTCGATTTTTCTATTTTTAATTCTCACAAAACTCCGTGCAAATGTAGGAAATATATACCGAAAAACCAGGTAATCGGACGAAAATTTTACAAACTTATTGATTATTTTTATGACACCATTTCTTCGTACAATCAAAATTTATTCGTTAATTTGCAAAAATAAATAACACTCACTTTAAAGTTAAAGAAATACATAATGACTTTTTCTGCGAAACAAATTGCTGATTATTTGCAAGGTGAAGTGATTGGCAATCCAAATGTACAGGTTCATTCATTTGCCAAAATAGAAGAAGGGAAACCGGGGACCATCACATTTTTATCTAACCCAAAATATACACGTTATATTTATGAAACTCAAGCCGATATTGTTTTAGTCAATGGTAATTTTGTTCCCGAAAAACCCATAAAAGCCACACTTATTAAAGTTCCCAATGCTTACACAGCACTTGCCGCTTTGTTGGAAATGGTAGAAAAAAACACCCCGAAAAAAACAGGGATCGATGTTCAAAGTGCCGTAGCCTCATCGGCTCAATTGGGTAAAAATGTTTATATTGGTGCTTTCACCGTAGTAGAAGAAAATGCTGAAATAGGCGATAATTGTCAAATTTATCCCCAAGTTTATATTGGTGACAATGTAAAAATTGGAGAAAACACCATTATTTATCCCGGTGTAAAAATATATAAGGATTGCATTATCGGAAACAATTGCATTATTCATTCCGGAGCCGTTATCGGCGCCGAAGGTTTCGGTTTTAGTCGCGAAAAAGACGGTTATCGAAAAATTCCCCAAACAGGGAATGTGGTCATCGAAGACGATGTTGAAATCGGAGCAAACACCACCATCGACCGGTCGGTCATGGGATCAACCATTATTCATCAGGGTGTCAAACTCGATAACCTTATCCATATTGCCCACAATTGCGAAATAGGAAAAAATACCGCTATGGCAGCTCAAGTGGGTATTGCGGGTTCGTCCAAGATAGGAGAAAACTGCGTTTTCGGCGGTCAGGTAGGTGTTAGTGGTCATGTAACCATTGGCGACGATTCGCAAATCGGTGCCCAATCGGGTATCCTCAGCAACACCAAAAAAGGTTCCCGCATCATCGGAACCCCTGCCATTCCTGTTAAGAACTACTTTCGCTCGAGTGTTCTTTTCGCCAGATTACCCGACATGGATCGCCAATTAAGATCTCTTGAAAAAGAAATTGAAGAATTGAAGAAGAAATTGGCGGAAAAATAACCTTCCTTTTACGTGAAACAAACAATGTCTCTTTTGTGGAATTTTAATAATTAAAAAAATAGTGAAACAGAAAACGTTAAAAAAAAGTTTTACCCTCAGGGGTGTAGGATTACATACGGGTTTGGATATTGAAATAACATTTCACCCTGCGCCTGTAGATCATGGGTATAAGATTAAGCGTGTTGATTTGGAGAATCAACCCATTATCGAAGCGCTGGCCGAAAATGTGGTCAATACGCAACGCGAAACTATTCTCGGAAAAGACGACGTAACTGTTGGTACGGTAGAGCATGGCTTATCGGCATTGTATGGTCTTGAAATCGACAATTGCCTGATTGAGGTGAATGCACCGGAATTTCCCAATCTTGATGGTAGCGCTATTGAATACGTGAAAGCAATAAAAGAAGCAGGAATTATTGATCAAGAAAGAGATAAAGACTATTATATCGTAAGGAAAAAGATAGAAGTTTCCGATCCGGAAACCGGGTCAAAGCTTACTCTGCTTCCCGACGATTATCTGTGTATCCATTCATTTATTGAATTCGATTCGCAATATATTCCCAACCAGTCGGCTTCGATGGAAGGACTAGAGGAGTTCGAAAAAGAAATTGCCCCTGCACGTACGTTCGTTTTTGTTCGTGATGTACTGAATTTACACAAGGCAGGATTAATAAAAGGGGGGAATCTGAATAATGCTGTTGTGATTTACGAACACAAAATTCCACAGGAAGAGCTTAACAAACTGGCCGATTTAATGAACGCTCCCCGTCACAATGCAGAAGAACTCGGATATTTAAATGAGGGGGGACTTATTTTCCCTAACGAACCGGCACGGCATAAAATTCTTGATCTCATTGGCGATCTGGCACTCATCGGGAAACCACTGAAAGGAAGAATCATCGCCAAACGTCCCGGCCATCACATCAATAACCAATTAGCGAGACTCATTCGCAAAGATATCCGGTTAAACGAAGTGCAACCGCCTCTTTATGAGCCCGACAAAGAACCTCTTATGGATATCAATCGTATCCGGCAAATTCTTCCCCATCGCTATCCGTTTTTGTTAGTAGACAAAATCATTGATAAAACCGACAGGTATATTGTGGGTATAAAAAATATCACGGCCAACGAGCCCTTTTTCCTCGGACATTTTCCCGAAGAACCCGTCATGCCGGGCGTTTTGCAAGTAGAAGCAATGGCACAAACAGGCGGGGTACTTGTTCTATCGGGGCTGGATGAACCGGAAAGATACTCGACCTATTTTCTGAAAATCGACAATGTGAAATTTCGTCAGAAAGTAGTTCCGGGCGATACGCTTGTTTTCAGGGTAGAATTAACGAGTGAAATCAGAAGAGGCATCGCCACCATGCGGGGACTTGCTTTCAAAGGCGACAGAGTAGTTTCTGAAGCCGATTTCACGGCTCAGGTCATAAAAAACAAATAAACATAACAGGCTGAAAACATGAAATTAATTTCTTCTTTGGCATTTGTGCATCCCGAAGCGATAATCGGGAGTAATGTGATTATCGAACCCTTTGCTTACGTCGACAGAAATGTGAAAATCGGAGATGGAACACGCATTATGACTCAAGCAACCATTCTCTATGGCGCACGCATCGGAAAAAATTGTACCATATTCCCCCATGCGACCATATCCGCCATCCCCCAAGATTTGAAATTTAAAGGAGAAGAAACGGTTGCTATTATCGGAGACAGAACCGTTATCCGCGAATGTGCTACCGTAAATCGGGGTACAGCATCAAAAGGACACACAATTGTTGGGGAAGATTGTCTCATTATGGCTTACAGCCATGTTGCACACGATTGTGTTCTTAAAAATCATGTCATTCTTGGCAATGCCGCGCAACTGGCCGGCGAAATAGAAATTGACGACTATGCCAACGTAAGCGGCGGCACATTAATCCACCAGTTTACCCGTATAGGGGCTCATGTCATGATTCAAGGCGGCTCAAAAATTCCCAAAGACATTCCCCCTTATGTAATGGTAGGTCGCGAACCCATTTCTTATGTGGGATTGAATGTTGTTGGGCTTCGCAGAAGAGGATTTACCAGTGAAAGAATCAATTCTATCCAAGAAATATACCGCTACCTGTACCAATCGGGATACAACACCACGCAGGCAATGGAAAGGATAGAAAGAGAGCTTCCTGTTTCTGACGACCGCGAGTATATTCTCGATTTTGTTCGTAATTCGTCCCGAGGAATCGTTCGAGGCAACATGGAGGTATAAATGATGTCACGCACGGTATTTCCGGCCGAATGGTATCCGCAGAGCGGTGTGCAACTGACATGGCCACATGCCGGCACCGACTGGTTCGACATACTCGTCGAAGTAACGACATGCTACGTTGCAATTGCAAAAGAAATCCTGAAACGCGAAAAACTGCTTATCGTTTGTCCCGATGAGGACGAAGTGCTCTGTCATTTTAATAAAGAAGAACAAAGAAACCTGCTCTTGGCAGTAGTCAGAAGCAACGATACCTGGGCACGCGATCATGGTGCACTTTCGGTCTTTATCGATGGAAAACCCGTGATTCTCGACTTCGGATTCAATGCCTGGGGGCTGAAATTTGCAGCAAATTACGACAATCAAATCACAAACATACTTTACGACCAAGACATTTTTCAACCCGAAGTGAAATACCGCTGCCATCTCAATTTCATTCTTGAAGGAGGTTCGATAGAGTCGGATGGCAAAGGGACCCTCCTTGCCACCTCGGAATGTCACACCTCGCCCAATCGCAACCAACCGATGGAGCTCGACGATATCGAGCAGTATCTAAAAAAAACATTGGGAGCAGAACGGGTACTTTGGCTCAATCACGGCTATTTGGAAGGCGACGACACCGACCACCACATCGATACGCTAGCCCGTTTCTGCAACGAACACACCATTGCTTACGTGCAATGTACCGACAAGAACGACGAACATTTCGACGAACTAAAAGCAATGGAAAAAGAACTTCAGTCGTTTGTTACGACCGACGGTAAACCCTACACCTTGATTCCTCTTCCCATGGCCGATGCCGTCTATGCCAAAGGCTATCGGCTGCCCGCCACCTATGCCAATTTTCTCATCGTCAACGGAGCAGTGCTCATGCCTTTCTATGGCACGCCGAAAGACGAAACGGCCAAACAACGACTGCGGAAAGCCTTTCCCGACAGAGAAATCATCGGTATCGACTGCCGCCCGCTCATCCTACAGTATGGATCACTGCATTGCATCGCTATGCAATATCCGCGAGGTTTTCTTTAAACGGAGTGCGCAAAAAACAAAGTCAACAAGTAAACATGCGATATCCACCAAGTTTCGTTAAAACCATAAAAACATATCGATTATCAACCTTGCCAAAGAAATTTTTCGAACCCGAATTTTTACAGCATATATAAAACAATGAAAGCAGGAATCATACAACAAGCCAACACCGCCGATATACAGGAAAACGTTTCGCGACTGCAAACCGCCATCCGCACACTTGCCCGCCAAGGGGCAGAACTCATTGTGATGCAGGAGCTGCATAACGGTTTGTATTTTTGCCAAACGGAAGACCCGCACGTTTTCGAACTAGCCGAAACCATCCCCGGTCCCTCCACTGCCTTGTTCGGAACATTGGCCAACGAGCTGGGGGTTGTCATCGTGCTTTCGCTTTTCGAGAAACGTGCTGCCGGCCTTTACCACAACACTGCCGTCGTGATCGAAAAAGACGGCACCATTGCGGGGAAATACCGTAAAATGCACATCCCCGACGATCCGGGATATTACGAGAAATTCTACTTCACCCCGGGCGATCTGGGATTTACCCCTATTTCCACCTCCGTCGGAAAATTGGGTGTATTGGTCTGCTGGGATCAATGGTTCCCCGAGGCTGCACGATTGATGACACTGGCCGGTGCCGATCTGCTGATCTACCCGACCGCCATCGGCCGGGAACTGACCGATACCGAAGAAGAGCAACAGCGCCAGCTCGATGCGTGGATAACCGTACAGCGTGGGCATGCCGTGGCCAACGCCCTCCCCGTTATTTCGGTAAATCGCACAGGCTACGAACCCGATCCTTCCAGTCAGACGCACGGCATCCGGTTTTGGGGAAACAGTTTTGTTTGCGGGCCTCAGGGCGAAATGCTTTTCTGCGCACCGGCAGATAAGGAGGTAGCCGAAATCGTCGAGATCGACACCCACCGCACCGAACACATCCGCAGGATATGGCCGTTTCTTCGCGACCGCCGAATCGATGCCTACGGAGATCTCACCAAAAGATTCAGAGATTAAATTTCCTTTCTTGTGAAAATCTTCCCGAGATCGTATGAAAATCAACTGCTATCGCAACATAGGATTATAGCAATACAAATTATTTCGTTCTTACGAAAAAACCCGCTGAGAACAATTTAAAAAGAATTCTTCAGGCGGAAAACAGGATGAGCGGGGGCAAAAATTTTATCCCTTTTCAGAAGAACTTTATTAACAATAACTAACTTATATCCCTCTTCGGAAAATCTAACAAGCTTAAACAGAAAATTTAACCCCTTATCGGAAAATCCGGCATGCACACTTTAACCCTTTATGTGCAAAAACAGCGGTGTTTTGAGGGTAAATCGTCTTTATTTGTTAAAGAATGTTACCTTAAATAGGAAAAACAATGTTTTTTACGTCCATCTGAAAATTCTATGGATGATAAAAAAACTTTTCGCTGTCGCCGGAAAACGATTTTCTATGTTTTTTGAGCATTTTTTTATCGAATATCGATCAGAGAATCAACAACTATTAAGCAATCATAAAGTACGCTCGGCTATCAGAAGAGCCGAATGCATATCGTTTTGCACGGGCTACACTTGTCGGTTGAATCTACACCAACGGAAAAATTAGATTTTAAATCACCAAAAAATGAGTTTTACAAACAATTAGTGTAAATTCGCACTTGCCGGTTGACTCTACAAATGGAAAATACAACGCACAAAATTTGCCGGAATAAAAATAAAAAGCTAATTTTGCAATCGCTTTTCGGGATGTAGCTCAGTCCGGTTTAGAGTACGCGTCTGGGGGGCGTGTGGTCGCTGGTTCGAATCCAGTCATCCCGACAAATTTTGTCCGAAACCCGCATTAGTAAACGATTTTCTGCATGGTCGCATGATAATGAAGGGATAAAAACGGGACACGAAAGATTTGTTTTTCCCTGCTTTGGGAACAACCGATTTTCAAGACAATAAAATACAAAAAGTGCTTACCTGGATTTGGAGAGCACTTTTTTATTTTTAAAAAAACACGAAAACCCTTTTGTCCCGTCGTATAAAATGTCATTTCCGGTAATATTACATTACATTCGGTATCGAGAAAAAACGACAACATAATAACAGGACAACCTGAGATAAATTGGTTTCATCGACCAATCAAGTCTGTCCACCATTCCGTTTGCCGATAGAGGCTGTTGAGGGTTTTTAGGTCGGGCTGTTCGCCATAAACCGACAAACCTGAAGTGTTTTCGAGCGAAACAGATATCATCTTCGGCGTGTGATAGTAGCACGCAACAACTTGGTTAAGAGCTGCATCAATCGCATCCATTTCGGATGGATCGGAAATAAGAGAAAAATAGTGACGAAAATCGAAAAAGAGATGTTTATCCAAGCGGTCGAGAGGAAGCAAAGGGCCAGAAAAAAGCAATGGGTCAAGGGGAAACAATTGGTCGATGGGGAGCAGCGAGTCTGCCAGAAACAGTGAGTCCTGCGAAAGTATGGAACCGAGGGAAAACAACGGCTTCGACGAAAGGAAGCGGTCGCGCGCGAACGGGCGGCCGGTCGAAGCCATTATGCTTTCGCGCGCCACGCGTTGCAACACAGGTCGACAAACGTGGACCAGCGACGCCATTCCGGCAGTATTTACCAACGTGATGGCCGCACCGCGATATACCCCCTCTTGTGCATCAAAATAGCGGTAAAATAACTCGGCTACCGCCTGCAAATCGGGTTTCGCTTCGTAAAGTTCCGGTAAGACTTTATCGTAAATAGGTGCAAAACCCGGACTGATGATTTCGGTGGGCGAAACCAGCATCCAAGGTGCTTTGTTTCGCAAGGCATATATCGCTTCGACATTTCCCATAAAACAGGACTCAAAAACGATAAAGTCGAAAAGCCCGTTGGGAAGCGCAGCTTTCAAATCGGCAATTTCCATTTCGCGATTGCCGTCGCGGGCAAAAGAACGTGTAGAAACAGCCGGTCGGCGATAAGCCTCCAAGCATACTTGCGGCGTGGTGAATACAACCATGCCGTAAGGATTTTCGAAAAAACCCGCGGGCAACCAACCCGTGCCGTGACTGAACAGCCACAATCCATAGGAACGGGCAGGCGCCAACAACTGCATATCGGCGATCACCTCGCTCAAAAGTTCTGCCGATGCGGAATTGTCGTTGGCATATACGCGCAGCGTATCGCTAAACAGTACTCCGTTGAGTGCACTCACCCGTTCCAACACAGGCACCCCTCCCTTGTGGTCGGTAAAGATGAGCAGCGCCCCTTTCCTCTCGGGACACCATGCCTGAACCAGCGCTGCACGCTTCGCTACCACCTCCTCCGAAAGGCTGTTGTCGCCCGCCAAATAAACCAATACCGTGCGGCGTCCCTCCTGCCATTCGCTATTCTCCTCATGTGAACAGCCGAGTAATAACAGCAAAAGCAACGCAACTGACAAACGGCTTCTTGTCATCCGTCCCCTGTTTTCATGCCTCAAGACTCCAACTTATTGCCAACCCATCCTTATATTCTTCAATCCTTCACACAACGCACCGTAAACTTTTCCGATTTACCAATGTTATTCGCTATTTTAACCTTTTCGCTATCGAAGAACATATGCCACGGATTGGTTTCAGCAGAATCTGAAGCCCAACAAAAACCTCGAAAGCCCACTAATTTCGTGTTCCCATCAATATTGCACTTACCGGCTGCCGGGAAACTTCGAACGACATCATTTCCATTATGATCGTTCCACCACGATTCGTTGGAAATCGTACTATCTGATACTTCCTCCGGATAATTAGTACCCAAATACCGACCGGTAATTTTCAAATGAGAAGTCAACTCCTCTTCATAACCATCACCAAAATTTCCCACCAATTCGTACCGATACGCCGCACGAGCCACACCATCGCCAACAATCCGATAAGCCACTTTATCTGTGAAAGCAATTACTTCGATATCCGGAATAAACCTGTTAAACTCCTCTTTAGACGGCAAGTGATATCCCGGCGGACAAGCTGTTTTTGCTTCTTCCCACGTATAGTATCCGCTGCTGTTATTTTTGTGACTGTCGGTAAACGCTCCGTGTATGTCACTTACATTATATTCTGCCAGCCGCGCAAAGACGTGCGTATCCGGAAAAGCAACATATTCGGCTACCGATGCTTTCGTCAGCGGAATTGCGATTTGATATGCCGCATTCTCATCCAACATAATAGTAAGTATCCCTTCCACGGCACCCGGCTCTGCCATCACCGTTACCGTTTGTCCTTCGGTTGTTACCGAAAAGCCCTCGCCCGTTACGGTTGCCGTAAACGGAAGATCTGCAATGATACCGTCGCATTCCGGCAGTCGTTCCCCATCCTCATGAGTATACGCCTCCATTGTTTTCCGGGAAGTAATCTGCACCGAACATGTAGGAACACTTTCAAAATTCAGTGCGCTTTCCGACGCCTCAAAAGTGTAGTCCACAAGATAGTAAACACCCTGCGTCACAGTCAGATCCACATAACTGTCCGCATCCAGTTTATTGATCAACCGAATCGTACCATCTCTTCTGTTTTCCGACGGATTCTCGTCGGCCGAAAACTCGAAAATCTGCTTCATGGAACCCGGTACAATGGTCATGCCCGTTTTATGCAACCATGAAGGCAGCAGCCATTCATCGACGTCGGCTTCCACCGAATTGCTTTCGGTTTCCACAGTAAAAACTGCGGAGGTATTATTGCCGGTCAAATACACCTGTTGCAGGGTTTCGTCGACGATAACTCCATCCGCTTTCGAAATATTCGTTATCACAGGTGCACCCGTCAAACGATGGTCATCCGATACCTCTGTATCATCTGTATCCCAGTCGTTCACATCAATAGTCCACGTAAATTCAGGCATATTGATATTCGGTTCCGTAGGCTGCTCGGGGTCGTAATCATCACCTGCCGCACGCGATAGTTTTACCTTATATATATGGTTGCGTCGAATAGCCTTTCCCGTAAAAGGAACAATTACCGGCGTCAACTCGATATCCCGGTATTTCATGTTTACTTCGAGATAGGTTCCCCCGTCGGTCGAATTTTCATAGGTATAAATTGCATGCTTAAGCGAGGTATATGGTTCGGCTATATCTGTTGTATACTCTTTATCTTCACTTCCCGCCGTAATGGATGCCGTTGCCAGCTCAAAGAGGTTGCTCTGCGTCTGCCGATTCTTCACTGTTACGTTAGACAACACAAAATCTTCCATCTCCCCTTCCGTATCGACACCAACCAGTTCCACGTCGATACGTGCCGAAAGACGACTCAGCGTGATGCTGCTGCTTATCTCCTGCTGCACGCCTTTTGTCAGGGTTACGCCGTAAAGTTCGTCACCCGGCGTAGTGCTTTTCTCGTTACTTACCATCACAAAATGATAAAAGTTGTCGGGTGCATGAGCTGTCACCACTGCATGCGTTTTGATATCGGTATAGGTAAGATCGGTAAGCGCTACCGCTTCTATTTTCGATTTAACTGCCTCCACGACTGCATTTACCTCTTCAACCGTCATATTAGCGATCAGCATAAACGCCACTTCCGCCGTGACAGGATGATCCTGAATAACCGGCCGTGCATCGAAGCATGCAGAGATACCCTCTTCGGGATTATCCGACGCAATTACCGTTGCGGCAACGGTACCCAAATAGGTTTGATCGGATGGATCGAAAAAGACAACCGAAAGATTGCTCACCGTCTTTTCGTGTTCCTCTGCCGAAACATCCACGGCATACGTCGTTAAGGGAGCGGAAACCCCTTTCAAATGCAACCTGAGCGAATAGGAATTTTTTCCGTCCAAATCGATATCGGATATGCGTTGATTCTCTCTATCACATCCTGCGATCACCAATAGAGCAAAAGCTAAAACAAGGGTAAATAATGCATTAAATGTTCGTATCTTCATGTTTCTATCAATTTAAATCCGGTTCAACCATTATCCGATTATTTCGTTTCTGTGCCCTAGCACCTGAATAGTTAAAAAAGAGTTTTCTTCCCTATGGTTTTGCACGTACCTGTCGAAGAAAGACGAAAAAGAAAGAAGACCGTTTTGTGAAACCCCCGTTTCGCCTTGCTGAACAATCTTAATGCCGTATGCATCGGCACCGGTGGCATCTTTGCTGCTCTTAATCCATATCACTCCCTCACGGGAAAGGCCCAACGTATTTTCGGCCACATCAAACGAAACCTTGCCGTCCACAATTGTGCCGTTGGTTATCCAACCGTTGTTGGGGTTCACAATGGTTTTCGCAGTATTGGGATCTTCTGTTTCAAACGTGAAAACATCGTCCTTGAAAGCACTCACGACGGTAAATACATCGGTAAGCGACTGTGCCACGGGCAACGTAATGGTCAGCGTATGGGTAGTTTCATCATACATATAGATTTCGTCCTTCTCATTAGCCGCCACCGTTAACAAAGCAATGTCCCCGGACACTTCCGTTTCACCTTGCCATTTTTCTACCGTTATACCGCAAACACGTCCTTTGTAACCCTCCAAATCGTTTTCCACACCCAGTTGCACAGTATAAAGATAATTGCGCTTCACAGATCGGTCGAACGGAATTTCGTAGTACACTTTAACTGCCCGATCGGCATTCTCGGGCGTATATTCTCCTTCGATGGAGAGAGTTGGAGTTCCTTTTTCCTCAAACTGACTCTGTGCCCGTTCATAGAGATAAAACAAACGCTTTGTTCGTTGTTTTCCGGGCTCTTCTGTTTCAAAAGTATAATCCAAAGCGGCTGCCGTTTTCGTTTTATACGTTAGCGCATCGGAAGGATTTTCATAGGTGATTTCCGTTTCTGTTTTTGTCAGCTTCGGCATGGGGAAAAGACAGGACGATTTCGGCACGTTTTTCAATGTGATGGAAGTAATTGCCAACAAATCATTGGCATTCGTAAGCACCGTACACAGGTCTATACGTGCCACAGCCCGGGTCATCGCAATGTGACCGGAATACTGCATTTCGTGTACTATTTTAATCTGCTCAGAAAATCCCGTCATCACAAAAGGCGACGCCGGACCCTCATCCGCAAGCTCTTGGGTCAATTTCCGGATAAATGCTCCCATCGTTATACTTCCCGAGGTCAGTTGGGTTAAATCTTCGGACGTTCCACCATTGGTTGCACAACCGGCATTAGCCACGAACAGGAAAATACGCTCACCGGTATCGGACAAATCCGGCTTCAAAACCAATCGAAGACCGTTTGAACCCCCTGTTTGAGAATCACTCCATTCATACCCTTCCGTATCCGCAGTATAAACCGCATGCAATACAGCCTCATCGAGGGAAAATATCTCGTCGCAATCAAATTCATAAACATCAAGCGTTTCGATCCTGCATTCATTCAAATCCTGCTCCATCGCATACGTTACCGGCTCAGCAGAGGGCGGAGCAATCGTGAATACGATGGAATGCATATTCCTATCGGTTGCAGACGAATCGGGAACAAGGGATTCATCGCTACATGACGCCATCATCAAAAAAACAAACGCAACAAGCAAAACATAATTTTTTTCATACATAAGAACCAACTTTTTAACCATATCATTGATTTATAAATTATTCCCATTGTCTATTTACCGAGATGGATCCGCCGTCGTGCCAACCCGCCACATCCGATTGCGGAAAAGAAGAAACGGTGACTTTATCTGTTTGCGGATGGATGACCACCAACACATGGAAATTTTGCTCTGCAATACGCGAAGGTTGCCATCCTTGAATGCGAAAAAATCGCGTCAGGTCAATTTCTTTCATCATGGCCTCTTCCCCGTGATACATGCGGAAAGAAGGTATCCGGTCATCCGTATAACGATAGGTGACAAATTCGGCATCGAGTTCTGCATAATACATATCGACCTTTTTGCCGTGATGAAGCAAACGTGTATCGTCGGTTTCCGGAAAACTGTGGACAATTTGCGACAGTGTACTGTCATAAGGATCGGCATTCGCATCGGACAAAAGTTTTATGCGATATGCGGGTGATAAGCCGTACACGCCGGGTACATTATAGAGATGCAACGAATATCCTTGTCGATATTCGGGCAAATGATTTGCCCATCTCACAGTAACGCGCAACCGACAATGAATATTGCTCATGTCGCAGATATAGTCATTCGCTTTATTTGCGGTATATTCAAAAGGAAGTATTCCCCAGTATATCGGATCGCAATCGCCTTGCAGAACGTCCGGCTGCTGAAGACGAATTGCCAACGTCAGCTCCTCCAAACGAGTAGCACCCACTTCATAATCGCATGCTGTGTGCTCATCATAATTGCCAATTGCAATCAAGGTATAACGACCGTAAGGCAATGCGGGTGAAAGATGTTGAAGATCGGGATTTACTCCACGTTGCAGCGATGAAACGTGTTGCAAAACTCCGTCTTCATCGAAGAGTAAATACCGGATTTGGGTAATGTACCGTTGAAAATCGTCTTTGAATGTCTCCCGACAATAACGAACATAAATCGATAAATTATCTACCTTTTCACCATCGGTGTTGCAACTCCCAAACCCCAACAGAAGAGGCAATAATAAAAAAACAAATAACTGATGCGATTGAGTATAAATTGTCCGTTTTATCATTAATTATAAATTGTGTTCGTTACATGAAAAAACTAAGATAAATCAAAACCCTTTCCCAATCGATGTTTTGATAGTACAAACGTACCCTATTATTTTCACAAATAATAGGATTTAATGTAAAAATAATTCTTTTTACCTGTATTTAGTATTATTTAATATATCTCATGCTGCTAAATACAGATAAAACAGGTTATCGGCTTAACACAAATTCATAAATGTAAAACGAATAGGGCTCGATATGCGATTCCAACACATTTCCTTCAACGGAAACATCTTTTTCTTCCGGAACAATAAGGAAAGGATTTTCCAAGGTATTTTTGGCATCCAAATCGTCCGACTTCAACGTGATGAGTTTTCCGTCGGTTAATTTTTCGGATTTCTTCAATCCGCTGAAATTCAGTTTAACCGGCTGTTCCTTTTCCGAAGTATTCACAATTTTCACAATCACCTGCTGTTGGTTTTTATCCCATACGGCACTCGCAAACAAGCCGTTTTGTCCATCAGCCCCTGCCACCGGACGGTTATTCATGGTAAGTGGAAGCACGTGCGTACCTTTATTCAGCGAATAAAGCTGCTGCACGTAATAACTGACCGTTTTCATCGAGCGTAAATTATCGAACCAGATCAGATCCGGCCGCCATTGCCAACCTTCTGTATGAGCAAAAAGAGGAGCATAGGTTGCCATGTGTACTACATCGGCATTGCGTTCCATTCCGGTCATGAAAGCAGCTTCGAGCAGGGAGGTATAAAAATGGTTCCATTTCTTGCCTTCACCGTGACACGCATATTCCCCTGCAAAAACCTTAGGCCCTTTGCGGTCATAATTATCGTAGCGTGAACCTTGTTTTAGGAACCAGCTTTCGGGGCGATAAAAATGTTCATCCACCAAATCCACGTTGATACGTTTCATCTCAGGCCAAAGGTATTCAAATTGTTCCCCTTCGGATGAAGGACCCGAACTACCAATGATTTTTATGTCGGGATAAGCCTTACGAATGGCCTTGACAAAAGACTCGAGCCGTTCGGGATACTCGGGTCCCCACTGTTCGTTGCCTATACCGATAAATTTCAGATGAAACGGAGCGGGATGACCCATCTCTGCGCGTAATTTGCCCCATGTGGTCGTGGTATCGCCATTGGCAAATTCAATCAGATCCAGCGCATCCTGAATGTAGCTTCCCAACTCGCTCACAGATACATGGGCTGCCGGATCATCGTTTTGAAACTGACATGCAAGACCGCAACTGACCACCGGAAGAGGTTCAGCGCCGATTTCTTCGCTTAAAAGAAAATATTCATAAAACCCGAGACCGTAACTCTGATAGTAATCGGGGTAGAAACGATGGGTAAAGGTATATTGCCAACGGTTTTCGTTCAACGGTCGGTTTTCTACAGGACCCACACTGTTTTTCCAGTTGTACCGGGTTGCCAAATCGGTTCCCTCGACAATACACCCGCCCGGAAAACGAAAAACACCGGGATGCATGTCGTAAAGTGCCTGAGCCAAATCCTTGCGAAGTCCATTTTCATGACCTTTCCATGTATCTACGGGAAAGAGCGAAACATGTTCCAAATCGACCCCCTCACGTGAAGTCAAAAAAATTCGCAAAACGGATTTACCAAACGTTTTATCGGGTTTCAAAATGACCCGATATTTTTCCCATTCCGAAGAATTTATCGTAAGTTCTTGCGAAGCAAAAGCCTGTCGTTCACCATTGGAAGAAACATCTACCAGTTCGACCCTGATTTTTGCATTTTTTGCATCATCTACCGTTCGAGCCCACACCGAAAAACGGTATTCTTCACCCTGTTTAACGCCAATCCCGAAATAACCTTCGTTATCCAATCCCGTATGTTTATGCGGATGAGCTGCATATTCCAATCTTACGTAATGCGGATTCCTTTCAAAAGGCCCATCGTTACGAACAAACACCTTACCAAACGGCTTCCATCCCATCAGAGGGTCAGGAAACTCAAAGGAACGATTTTTAACTAATTCGGCATACAATCCTCCATCAGCTCCATAATTGATGTCTTCAAAGAAAAGACCGTACATGGTAGGTTGAATCTCGGCGCCGGATTTATTGGTTCGAACAACCATTTCGTTGGTTTGAGCATAAAGCGAATATGCAAATATAACATTCAATAAAATAACGAATAATTTTTTGTAATTTCTCATCTTGAAAATAATTGATCAGTAATCTCCTATTTTTCTATTTCTATCGGTAAATTCTTCCACCCGTTTCACAAAGATAGAGAAATTCATGAAATAAATGTTATCTTTGCAACTTAGGATAAAAAACAAAAAGAGCAGCACATCTGCAAGATAACACCCAAGTATTTTATTTTAGGTTATAAATTTTCTTTTATTATATTTATTATATGGAATGGTTACATGAACTGATTTTCGGAACCGGGGTTGCGCATTCAATTCTTATATTGGCACTGGCAATTTCGATAGGCATTTTACTAGGTAAAGTAAAAATTTTCGGCGTATCGCTAGGAATAACATGGATTTTGTTCATTGGCATTTTCTTTGGGCATCTCGGTTTAGGAATCGATGAAAATGTTCTTCAGTTTTTAAAAGAATTCGGATTAATTCTGTTTATTTACTCCATAGGAATGCAAGTAGGGCCCAGCTTTTTTTCGTCTTTCAAACAAGAAGGGTTAACGCTTAATCTGCTTGCAACAGCGATTGTTTTCTTGGGAGTAATCACAGCTTATGTCATTCATTTGATAACCGGTGTACCTATTCCTACTATGGTGGGCATTCTTTCGGGTGCCGTTACCAATACTCCCGGACTCGGAGCGGCACAACAAACCTATTTCGACATGACAGGCCAACACGATCCTTCCATCGCAATGGGATATGCCGTGGCCTATCCACTGGGAGTTGTAGGTATCATTTTAACATTAATCATTTTAAGGTATTTGTTTCGCATTGACTTTGAGAAAGAGAGCAAAGAGCTCGAGGACATAAACGCTTCGAAACTGACCGAAGCCCGTATGTTTTCTCTGCAAGTACAGAATCCTGCTATTTTCGGAAAAACCATTCAAGAGATAAAGCGTCTCATCGACTGCGAATTCGTTATTTCTCGTGTATTGCACGCCGACACAGAAGCATTGGAAATTCCCCGACCCGACACCCGTCTCTTCGAAAACGATAAAGTGTTGATTGTTTCCAATTTAAAAAACATCGGCGTCATTGAAGCTTTTATCGGGAAACGAATCGATATGGGCAAAAGTGAGTGGGATAAACTGGATTCTCAATTGGTTTCTCGCAGAATCGTCATTACCAAACCGGAAATCAATGGCAAGTCTATCGGACAGCTTCAACTCAGAAATATATACGGAGTAAATATCACACGCGTCAACAGAGCAGGAGTAGACTTGGTTGCCGATGCAGGATTGCGATTGCAGTTGGGAGACCGTGTAACCGTGGTGGGTTCTGAAGCAGCTATTGCCAATGTAGAACAACTATTGGGAAATTCGCTGAAGCGGTTAAGAGAACCTAACCTGGTTGCCATTTTTATCGGTATCGCTCTGGGTGTTCTTCTTGGTAGTATCCCTTTCATGATTCCCGGAATCCCTCAACCGGTCAAACTCGGCCTTGCCGGAGGACCATTGATTGTTTCTATTCTTCTTAGCAAATTTGGCCCGAAATTTAAACTTGTCACCTATACAACCATGAGCGCCAACCTGATGTTGCGCGAAATCGGCATCGCTATATTTCTCGCCTGTGTGGGGCTTAGCGCCGGCGAAGGGTTTGTGGAAACTATAGTAAATGGTGGTTACAAATGGATAGGGTATGGAGTAATCATTACAATGGTTCCGTTGTTTATTGTCGGCATTATCGGACGTAAAGGTTTTAAGTTGAATTATTTTACATTGATGGGGTTGATTTCGGGAAGTATGACCGATCCCCCTGCTTTGTCCTATTCGAATGCTGTGGCAGGAAACGATGTACCGGCGGTAAGTTATGCAACGGTTTATCCATTGGTTATGTTTCTGCGTGTGATTACGGCACAACTCATGATTCTTATTTTTCTGTAAAAAATCATTCGTGATTTTATAATCGATCGCAATGTCGTCTCAGTAAAAAACAGCGGTATTGTGCACCTCGAATCAAAAAAATAATGTAGCTTTGTTGTGATTCATTTATTTACAATTTATCTATGTCGATAATCCGTATAAACTTTAACATAGAGTACTATACCCGCTGGGGACAGCAGGTGTGTATCTGCGGATCTATCCCCGAACTGGGAAAAGGAGATGAAAATAAAGCACTCGAATTATCCACAGCAGACGGCCACAATTGGGGTGCACAAATTACACTGAAAAAAACAAAAGCGATCGAGTATTACTATTTCATTAGAGAAGGAGAAACTACTGTTCGCCGCGAATGGGGAAAATGCCGCATGCTAAAAACCGGAAACAAGAAAGCATTCTCCATTAAAGATTACTGGAAAGATAAACCTGCTCACCAATACCTCTATTCATCGGTTTTCATCGAAAGCGTGTTTGCCCACAAAAAAAACAATTCCACATCTGCATACAAAAACGGCAATATATTGCTCAACGTACTTTGTCCTTATGTGGAGAAAAACATGCAACTGGTTATCAGTGGAGAAAGCGAAGAATTGGGCAATTGGGATTTGGCCAAAGCGCTGCCGTTGACTTATGTGGGTAAGGGAGAGTGGGAGATTGTATTGGATGCCGACAAAATACATCCTCCAACGGACTATAAATTCGTCATCATCGACGCTCCCACAAAAAAAGCAATCCGGTGGGAAGATGGCGATAATCGCATACTGAATTTTCCGAATTTTCAAAAGGAAGAGAAAGATGAAGTGATGTATATTGAAATGGCCATCCCTTTCCGATATGCTTACTATGTGTGGAAAGGGTGCGGAGTTGCCATACCCGTTTTTTCGCTTCGTTCGGATGAAAGTTATGGGATAGGCGATTTCAACGACCTGAAAAAAATGATCAACTGGGCAGCAACTACCGGACAACACATTGTCCAGCTTCTGCCGATAAACGATACTACCACCACCAAAACCTGGCGCGACTCGTATCCCTATTCGGCGATTTCCGTTTTTGCACTGCATCCCATTTATCTTGGTCTTAACGATTTTCCGCTTAAAGATTCCCAAAAGCAGGCAGCATATTTGTCGGAAGCAAAAAAACTAAACGATCTGAAAAGTGTCGATTATGAAAAGGCTTTGCACCTGAAACTAAAATACTGCCGCGATTTATTTGATCAGGAAGCGGAGAACATCCTCAATTCAGCAGCATATCTCGCATTTTGCAAGGAAAACGAGTCCTGGCTTTTCCCTTATTGCTACTTTTGTTATTTACGGGATAAAAACAATACAACGCATTTCGAAGAGTGGGGAGAATTTGCACACTATGATAAAGCGCAACTCCGGCACATATTGAAAAAGGATAAAATCGCTAAGCAGGAAACCAATTTCTACAGTTTCATGCAATATTTACTCCATTGTCAGCTTTCCAAAATAAAAGAATATGCTCACGAAAAGGGTGTGGCTTTGAAGGGCGATATTCCTATCGGCGTCAATCGCCACAGCGTGGATGTATGGACAAATCCCGAATTATTCAATCTAGATGCACAAATGGGTGCCCCACCCGATGCTTTTTCGGTATTCGGACAAAACTGGGGTTTCCCCACCTACAATTGGCATGCAATGGAGAAAGAAAATTATGCATGGTGGAAACGACGTTTTCAAAAAATGGCATACTACTTTGATGCATACCGCATCGATCACATTCTTGGTTTTTTCCGTATATGGGAAATACCTATCGATGCCGTTCAAGGATTACTCGGACAATTTAGTCCTGCCCTTCCCTACACTCCCGAAGAACTCGTTGCAGCAGGAATCCCTTTCGATGAAGAGAGAATGGTAAAACCTTTTATCCACGAAAATTTTCTTCCGGTTCTTTTTGGAACATACACAAAGGAAGTCATTCGGCTTTATTTGGACAGCATCGAAAAAGAACGGTACCAATTGAAGCCGTTTTGCAATACTCAAGTGAAAATAAAAAATTTATTTAAGGATAAAACCGACGTAAAAAACAATCGGATCAGAAAAGGACTGATGGAATTGTGCACCGAAGTATTGTTCGTAAAAGACCGCATGGAACAAAACAAATTTCATCCACGAATTGCAGCACAATTTACCTACTCGTATCGTTATCTCGATGATTCGGTAAAACAAGCATTCAATCGGCTTTACGACGATTTTTTTTACAACAAACACAATGAATTTTGGCGCGAGCAGGCAATGAAAAAACTTCCTCCGCTTATCTCCACCACATCAATGATGGCTTGCGGCGAAGACCTGGGAATGGTTCCTCAATGCGTCCCAACTGTGATGCAGGAATTACAAATATTGAGTCTCGAAATTCAACGGATGCCGAAAACACCTTTCGTGCTTTTTGCCGATCTCAGCCGTCTGCCCTACCTCTCGGTTTGTACCACATCCACCCACGATATGTCACCCATACGGGCATGGTGGGAAGAGAACAAGGAATTAACGCAGTACTATTACAACCATGTTCTTGGTCATGAGGGCGAGGCTCCCGATGAATGTACACCACAGTTGTGCCGCGAAATTTTGGAATTGCACCTTCAATCATCATCGCTGTGGGTAATCATACCGTGGCAAGACTGGATGACGATCGATGGTAATCTCCGTTATCCCGATCCATATGCCGAACGTATCAACATTCCGGCAAACCCAAAACATTACTGGCGATACCGCATGCATATTCCCTTGGATAATTTACTGAAAGAAGATCATCTCAACACAGAAATAAAAGAAATGGCCCGAAGAAAAAAATAATCGTTCCATAACGATAGTTTTATTTTTTATTTGAAATTGCTTATTTTTGTGCAACTGAAACAAATGAACACGCTTAAATACAAACTTATTTAAATGAAAACGCTGAAAGTTCCTCTACAAAACATTTCGCATTACGAAACGCTTTTTGACCGAATTCAGTATCTTAATGAAGCGGGTGCCGAAGCTGCAATTGATCAAGTCAATTGGAAAGAGGCTTTCCCGAAATATCTGCCCGTTACCGTTCGCGCAGCGCACGATAACAATTATCTGTATCTGCTTTATCATGTGAAAGGAGAGATCTTGAGAACAGTTAACAATAAAGACTTCATGCCGGTGTGGGAAGATAGCTGCGTAGAATTTTTCATGCAACGTCAAGACGAAAAAACATACCGAAATTTTGAATGTAATGCTAACGGCGTATTACTGGCAGCTGTACATGAAACCCGTGAAAAGGAAAAAAAATTGTCGCCGAATGAAATGGCAAGTATCATAAGATTTTCTTCCATACAGCACCGCTACGAAGGGGAAAAAGAAGTAAGTGACTGGACATTGTACCTCGAAATTCCCAAACAAACAATGGGATTTTCAGCTGAAGAAACCCTCTCGGGAAAAAAAATCAAGGCCAATTTTTATAAATGTGGCGACAAAACAGAAGAGCCTCACTACCTGAGCTGGAACCCAATTGCTACACCTGAACCCGACTTTCACGTTCCTTCATTTTTTGGATTACTCGAATTGGAATAATATACTTAACAATTAAAAAAACATACATTCCCATGCAAGACAATCAGAAATTAGTAGAAGTTGTATCCCATTTTATTACTCCCATCGATACGATTGAGATTAAACCACTGGGAGCAGGTCATATTAACGATTCGTTTAAAGTAATCAACGGCAACGACGAATATGTTCTGCAACGGATCAACCACTCTATTTTCAAAAATGTAGATCAATTACAAAACAATATTTTCCGTGTAACTTCACACATTCGTAAAAAACTAGAAGAAGCAGGGGAAACAGACATTGACCGAAAAGTGCTGACATTAATTCCCACGCACGACGGAAAATTGTACTACCAAGATCCCGATGGAAATTACTGGCGAATGACATTATTTATCAAAGACAGCAAAAGTTACGACGATATCAATCCTGAGTTGGCCTATCGTGCCGGACTGGCATTCGGCGATTTTCAACGGATGCTGTCTGACCTCCCCGGTGAACCCTTATACGAAATCATTCCCAACTTCCACAATATGGAAGCACGATTGGAAACATTTCGAGAATCTGTAAAAAGAGACCGAGTTGGACGGGTCATGGAGGTATCTGATCTGATCAAGGAAATAGAAGCCCGCGCCGACGATATGTGTCGCGCCGAACGGCTCCATCGCGAAGGAAAACTACCCAAACGCATTAACCATTGCGACACCAAAGTGAATAACGTTCTTTTCGACAGCAACGATCAAGTGCTGTGTGTAGTAGACTTGGATACGGTAATGCCCGGCTATGTTCTTTCCGACTTCGGCGATTTCATCCGCACCGGCGCAAATACGGGAGCCGAGGACGACAGAAATCTCGACAACGTAAACATCGATTTGGATATTTTTGAAGCATACACAAAAGGTTATTTGGAAAAAGCTTCGGAGTTTCTTACCGACACGGAAATCGAGAACCTTGCTTTTGGAGCCAAATTACTCACATACATGCAAACGGTGCGTTTCCTTACCGATTATCTCGATGGCGACACCTATTATAAAATAAACTATGGTAATCACAATCTGGTGCGTTCGCTTGCTCAATTCAAATTGTTACTGAGTATGGAAGAAAATTTCGATCAAATGCAGCAAATTGTCCTTGATACAGCCGCCAAATACAAGCGGTAACCAAAACTCATAATAATAAAAGCTAAAATAAAAATTATGTAAAGAAAAAATAGTATCTTTGCACCGCTTATTTTTTGAGACAATCGTGGCAAAATTTAGTCTATACAATATATCCCTTAAAAACTTTTCTCCGGGAGTTCACTCCTATTCCTTTGCCTTGGATAAAAAATTCTTTGATGCAATTGATGAAGAGGAGGTGAGAAAAGGAACGCTGAAAGTTGAGCTGAAAGTGAGAAAGGTTGCAGCAACCTATGAATTCGACTTCGATATTCATGGAATAGTGCAAATTCCTTGCGATCGTTGCCTCGACGAAATGGATCAGGAAATCGACACCCACAACCGACTCATTGTAAAAATGGGAAAAGAATACTCGGAAGAAAGTGACGAAATTGTTGTCATCCCGGAGGAAGAAGGGGAAATTAATATCGCGTGGTTCTTGTACGAATTCATTGCGTTAAACATCCCAATAAAACATGTGCATGAACCCGGAAAATGCAATCGCACAATGACTAAAAAACTTCGGAAACATACTGTAATACCCATCGAAGAAGAAGGAGGAGAAGAAGAAAAAGAGCCGCTCGTCGAAGATGATACGGATTTCGAAGAAAATCAACAAGAAACAACCGATCCACGATGGGATATCCTGAAAGGATTGGAGTTAGACGAATAATCATTAATTAAATAAACAAATATAAAAATGGCACATCCAAAAAGAAGACAATCATCAGCAAGACAAGGGAAAAGACGCTCCCACGATCATGCAAAAATGCCTACTTTGGCAATTTGTCCCAACTGTGGTGCGTGGCACATTTATCATAGGGTATGTAACGAATGTGGCTACTACAGAGGAAAACTTGCTATTGAAAAAAGAACGACAATATAAATTTTCCCAAAACAAGGTTTAATGAAAAAATCCCAAGAAACACATGTTTTCAAGGGACTTTTTTTTCTTATCACATCAACAACAAATCAAAATGAATGCGATTATTACCGGAATTGCGGCAAGCACACCCGATCATCCTCTCCCCTCCACTGCATCCATTGTTGCTGAACAAAATCACAACAAAAACGCATTCTGCTTCGATATGGGGGGCATGTAGTGGTTTCATCTTAAAACCAGACGTTACAAAAAAGTGATTCTGGTAGCAGGCGAAAAAATATCGGCTATCGTAAACTATAAAGATCGCAATATGTGTCCACTTTTTGGGGATGCTGCTGCCGCAATGTGATAATATTATCCTGATGGCTTTCGGCACCGGATTCACGTGGGATGCCGTTTACCTAAAATGGGGCTACGACGGGAACAAAACAAAAAAATATGAAATCTAAAATTGTTTTCTTTTTTTTCCTGTTCTTTTTAGCGTCTTTTGGCATCCAAGCAGCAAAAGTCGATACTGTTGTTACGCACAGCCAAAAAATGCAAAAAGACATAAAAGCCGTGGTAATTACACCCGACTTATATTCTCATCATGAACCCTTTCCTGTACTTTATCTTCTTCACGGTTATAGCGACCGATACGACGGCTGGTTAACCAAAGTACCTGCCATAAAAGACCTTGCCGACCTTTACGATATGATAATCGTTTGTCCCGACGGTGCGTATGGAAGTTGGTATCTCGACAGTCCGATTGACCCCGAATTTCAATATGAAACCTACATCGCTGCCGAACTAGTCAATTGGATTGACAAAAACTATAAAACTATCCCCTCACGATCAGGCAGAGCCATTACCGGATTGAGTATGGGAGGTCATGGCGCATTATACCTGGCATTCCGACATCAGAATATCTTCGGTGCAGCCGGCAGCATGAGCGGAGGGGTAGATATCAGGCCCTTCCCTAACAATTGGGATCTGGCAAAACGATTAGGAAAACAAAGTGAACATCCCGAACGATGGGAACAGAACACCGTGATAGGGCTGTTGCATCTACTCACCCCCAATTCGCTTAAACTTATCATCGATTGCGGAACAGAAGACTTCTTTTATGAAGTCAATAAAAAACTGCATGAAGAACTTCTTTACCGAAACATTCCTCACGACTTCATCTCCCGCCCCGGTGTGCACAATTGGGATTATTGGGGAAATGCCATAAAATATCAAGTCTTATTTTTCTATAATTATTTCGAAACAAATAAAATTCGTCCATCCACAGTTTAAAAAACGACGGGGAATAAATTAACCGTTTACTTTTACAACTTTTTTCAGCCGAACATAAAAAACGTATCCCGAAACATTGTTGTAGCCCATTTCTCGAATATGCTGCACATAATAGCGCACTTGGCGAAGGTATCCCGACTCTTCTACCTCTCCAAACTTATAATCAACCACAATCACCTCGTCGTCATTAATCATTACCCTATCGGGGCGACTAAAACCAAAAGCAGGATGCAATACGTGTGTTTCGTTTAGAATTTGGTATTTACCCGAATACCATTCTTTTACCTCCGAAATTGACAACCATTCGCGAAGCGAAACAAGAAGTTCATTTTTCTTTTCTTCGGTAATCTCTCCGGCAAGATATTTCTTCTCCACGGCTTTATCCAGATCCTCCAATGTTTCCACCCGGCTAATGATCTCATGCATCAGCATGCCGTAATTACGGCTGCCATCGTCGGTAAAATAGCCGATACTGTTTAAGCGGAGTCTCAGCCGATCGGAAAACGGAACCGACTGCCACTTGCCGGTCTTATAGGTGGTTGCAACCGCTTTCGTTGAAGATAAAGTAAGCGGGTCGGGGTTTCCAAATTCAACTATACCGTTCTCATCTTCCAACCTAAAATAATCGTTCAATGCAATTGTCAACCCATTTTTCTCGACGCCGGCATCGAAAATATCTTCTTCAGTCACGCTCAACCACAACAGATCGGCCACACTTTTTACTGATATCCCGTCCTTTTTCTTTTTATCCTTCGGTTTAGGAGCAAAAACAATAATCCGATGCCTTGCACGTGAAAAAGCCACATACAGCAGGTTCAGGTTGTCGATGTACGCAAAGAGCTTTTCCTCTAAATAATCTTCCCTGAAAATGGTATTTTTAAGACCACTCGAATAGCGCAACGGAACAACACTCAGCTCGTCGAAAGGCGACATCTTGGAACGACACCAAATGATCGTAGTATGGTTGGGATTATGATCCACTTCCCAATCAACAAAAGGCATGATGACCGCACCAAAACCCAATCCTTTGGATTTATGAATGGTAAGCAGTCGGATGGCATCCTGATCATCGGGCGAGAAAAGGGCTTTCTTATATCCCTTATCATCCCACCACTCCAGGAAACTGTTCACATCCGACGAAGCATCGGTACTGAACTTCAGCACGATATCCAGAAATGCCTGCACATAGGCATTCTCTTTCTCATCGAGTGCATCATCCGATAAGGCAAAAAATGCCTCTACCATTTCGTACAGAGGAAGCGAACTCAACTGCTCGATGCGTTCGCTCATCTCTTGCGGGAAATCTATATCGCCATTGGCGAAAGCGGCCTGCAGCGCCCCATCGGGAAAATATTTCCGATGAAAACGGTAAAATTCGTAAACGGCAAGAAATCGCCCGGTACGGTCGTCCTTGTTTTGAAAATAACGCAGCAGTGCCACCATAGCCTTTACACTCTGAGCATTACCAATCAGAAGCGCCTCGTTGGAAATGATGTCGTAACGGTATCCCGAATCATGATGTGCATCGGCATAGGCAAGCAACGTCTCGGCAACTTCAACCGCTTCAGCATTGGTACGCACCAGGATAGCGATATCCTTTAACGCAAAACCCTGATCCTGCAGCGATTCAATCTCCTTCGGAAGCCGAGCCAATGCCTGCGATCTCCAATCGTCATCCCTATCTTCGGCATTCAGAAAAGTAAGACGGACAAATCCTTCTTCCGGGTTTTTATGGGGAGGAACTTGCTGACAAACGTGCGTATATACTTCCGTTATTTTTGTCTGCGCATAATGCACAAAATCACTTTCGGGCATCGCCTCAAACGAACGGTTGTAGTCGTCCTGCAAAAGTGCAGCAGCACTACGAAAAAGCGAATTGTTGAAATACACAATTTTTGCATCGCTTCGCCAGTTGGTATCAAGCGAATGCATAGAAACATTTTCCGACCCAAAATCGTGCACAATTCGCTCTTCGAGCAAGCGCCAATCGGAATTACGCCACCGATAAATGCTCTGTTTTACATCCCCAACCACGAGATTGAAATTACCGGCGGCAAGGCTTTCTTGCATCAACGGACGAAAATTCTGCCACTGCATAATAGACGTATCCTGAAATTCGTCGATCATATAATGTTTAAGCAATGTGCCTGTTTTTTCGTAAATGAAAGGCGTATCGCTGTCGTCGATTATCTTGTTGAGCAACTCGGTAACATCCGAAAGAAACAATATGCCGGTTTCGCGCTGTTGTTTCGTCAGCCGGTTTCGAATATCGTTGAGAATACCCAATGTATAATAATAGGTGAGAATGGTTTTGGCCGAAAAGTAAAAAAGAGAATCATTGAAAAGACATACCGCCTCTTTCACGCAGGAATTCAATCCATCGATATAAGCCGCCTCGATAAGCGATTTCTTTTCGGAAGGCGTGTTTTTCGTAGTCCAGTTTTCGGGATTGTCGCCAAGTTTAATAAACGTGGCAGAAGGTTCTTTCACTTCGCTGTTTGCCCATTTAACAAAATGCGAAAAAGGCGATTTTTTTCCCCATTTAAAGTCGGAATAATGCAAGCCGAACTGCTCCATCAGATTCACCCCCTTCTCCCCTATCGCTTTCAGTTCATCCTCGAACGCACGTACTATCTCAATCAGCTTCTGATGATACGATTCGAGATGTTTCTTGTCGTGAATCCGTTCGCGGTCGCTTTGCGAGAACAAGCGGTATTTTTCGTTAAACAATTCCGAAGCAAGTTCCTGAATATCATCCTTTATAGACCAGCTTTTGTTTTGTTGTATCTTGTCTTGCATGAAAGCCAGCAACCATCCGGCAAGCTCTTTGTTCTCGGGTTTATCCAACTCAAAGATCATCATGTCGATAATCTCCGAAAGAAAAATCTCTTCATCCACTTCAATGTTGTATCCGCCGTTTAACCCCATTTCGCGCGTAAAAGCGCGCATGATTTGCTGGAAAAAACGGTCGATGGTACTCACCGAAAAACCGGAATAATCGTGCAACATGCTCTCCAGTATCTCCTTTGCCTGCAAGTCGACCCGCATTTCACTCAACGAGAAATTCTCCATCAGCATCGACCGGTAATCCGATTTACCTCCGGTCGAGAGTTGATGAAGCTCTTTCACAATGCGCGATTTCATCTCGTCGGTGGCCTTGTTGGTGAACGTCACAGCAAGAATATGACGGTAATTGTAAGGCGAAGCAAAAAGCAAACGAAGGTACTCCGCCGTCAGTCGGTGTGTTTTCCCCGATCCGGCTGAGGCTTTGATAAGCTGCACCTGCTGCCGGTCAGAGAATGGTTGCTTTGGCATAGCCTTCCTGTAGAAGAATATTCAACACTTTTTCGCGATGATCACCCTGAACGATGATTTCTCCGTTCTTGACCGATCCACCCACACCACATCGCATTTTCAGCAATCTTCCCAATGCTTGCAATTCCTCTTCTGTCCCCCGAAAACCGTTAACAAGAGTAACCGCCTTTCCTTTACGGTTTCGTTTATCAAGATAAATACGCAAGGGCTGCTTTTCTTTGGGAATCGCTTCCCCTTGTACTTTGTCTTCTTCTTCCCGATAATGATAATCGGGATTGGTAGAATACACAATCCCCAATCGTTTTTTCCAATCGTTCATTTTGTATGAAAAGTTTTTTCAAAGATAGAATTTTTTGCTCACACGCTAAAGAAAATGGTATCTATGTACAAAAAATACTGTATATTAGCAGTTGAAACAACCTTTAAAAAACCCACAATGATAGAAACCGTAAAAATTCACTGCTTAAATACAGGTGAGTACAAAGAAGTACCTATGGGCTCCTCACTAGAGGAACTCATTGATGTTTTTGGGGTAAAAAAACCTTATCTTATTGCCAATGCAAAAGTAAACAACAAGACGGAATCGCTGGCATACCGGGTTTACCGACCGAAGAGGGTAGAATATGTGGATATAAGCGACTCGTCGGCGATGCGCACGTATACCCGATCGCTGTGCTTTATTCTGGCAAAAGCGGTGGACGATATCATACCCAATGCGGAAATATTTATCGAACATTCCATATCGAACGGTTATTATTTTCAAATAAAAGCCGATGAAGAGATAACGCCTGAGAAACTGCAGATGATTCGTGCCCGAATGCGCGAAATTGTGGATGCCGATCTGCCGTTTATTTCCATCGAAGAAGAAACACCCAAAGTTGTACAACTTTTTCGCCAACGGGGTATGGAAGACAAAGCCTTGCTATTGGAAACATCCGATTTTCTGTATGCTCATTACCTCATTTTGGATAATTACGTCGATTACTATTACGGTTGCCTGACCCCTTCCACCGGATATATCCAATTATTCGATATTCAGGAGTATAATGGTGGATACTTGCTGCGCATTCCCGATAAAAACAACCCAACACGATTGGCTCCCGTAGTAAAACAGGAAAAATTATTGAATGTTTTCCGTGAACATCTCCATTTTTTGGAAATAAGTGGACTGAACAATGTGGGCGATCTAAACAAAGCCATACAAGAGAAACGAGCATCGGTAATTATTCAGATATCCGAAGCATATCAATCCAAACAAATTGCGGAATTTGCCGCTCAAATTAGTCGAAAATTCGATGATGGGGTCCGTCTGGTATTGATTGCCGGCCCATCCTCTTCCGGAAAAACGACGTTTCGTAAACGACTGGAAATTTTCCTTTTCGTAAATTTACTGAAACCGGTAGGGGTGTCGCTCGATAACTATTTTGTGGATCGCGACAAAACGCCTTTGGACGAATTCGGTGAAAAAGATTACGAATCGCTGTATGCGCTCGATCTCGAGTTGCTGGAGGAACATTTATTAGCACTGATACAAGGCAAGGAAATAAACGTGCCGTCGTATAATTTCATCACAGGAAAACGCGAATACCGAAACAATAAACTCAAAACAGATCCAAACAGCGTACTTATCATCGAAGGGATTCACGCACTGAATCCGGAACTTACGGCACATATTCCCGAAAATAGCAAATTTAAGATTTATGTATCGGCGCTCACCTCCATCTCACTGGACGACCACAACTGGATTCCCACTGCCGACAATCGATTGCTTCGGCGACTTGTTCGTGATTACCGTTACCGCGGCTATTCTGCTCAGGAAACCATCGCACGCTGGGAAAGCGTGCGACGGGGCGAAGATAAATGGATTTTCCCTTTTCAGGAATATGCCGACGTGATGTTCAATTCGGCCATGATATACGAATTGGCTGCTATACGCCGTCATGCCGAGCCTATTTTGACCAAAGTGCCACGTACGGCACCCGAATATGCCGAAGCGTACCGTTTACTGAAGTTTCTGAGTTATTTCAACTATATCACCGACCGCGAAATGCCTCCGACATCGCTGTTGCGCGAATTTCTCGGCGGAAGTAGTTTCCGATATTAAAATGAATGAAGAAATGAACGAAGATGTGATTTGTGCCATATCCACCCCTCCCGGGATGGGAGCAATAGCTGTTGTCAGACTATCGGGTGAAGGAGCAATTGCTCTCACCGACAGTATTTTCAAATCGCCGTCAGGAAAAAAACTGATATCACAACAGCCCAATACCGTGCACTTCGGAAGGATTTACGAAGGCGACGAGCTTATCGATGAAGTGTTAGTCACCATTTTTCATGCACCTCATTCCTTTACGGGCGAAGAAAGTGTTGAAATTTCGTGCCACGGATCGCTCTATATCCAGCAGAAAATCGTTGAATTGCTTCTTTCGCACGGAGCACGTATGGCACAGCCGGGAGAGTTTACTCGACGTGCATTCCGAAACGGAAAATTCGATTTAAGTCAGGCCGAAGCCGTAGCCGATCTGATTACCTCCACATCGCAAGTTTCGCATCGGGTAGCAATGAATCAAATGCGCGGCGGATTTGCACAACAACTGAACAAGCTACGCGAAGAATTGCTCCAGTTTGTTTCACTGATTGAGCTCGAACTCGATTTTTCGGAAGAAGATGTAGAATTTGCCGACCGTCAACAACTCTATAAGCTGACAGAAAAAATTGAGAGCGACATCGAAAAACTGGCCAACTCGTTCAAGTTGGGCAATGTCATCAAAAAGGGCATCCCCGTTGCCATCATCGGCGAAACCAATGCCGGAAAATCTACCTTGCTCAACGTGCTCTTGAACGAAGAAAAAGCCATTGTTTCCGATATTCACGGCACCACACGCGACACCATAGAAGATACGGTAAACATTGGCGGAATTTTGTTTCGCTTCATCGATACCGCAGGTATACGCCAAACCACCGATACACTCGAAAGCATCGGTATTGAGCGCACGTTCAAGAAAATTGAACAGGCTTCTATTGTTTTGTGGGTTATCGATCTGACATCACCGGAAGAAAGCCTCCAACAAACAGCCGAAACCCTTATCCCTAAGCTAAACAAAAAACAGGTCATTTTGCTTTTCAATAAAGCCGACCTCATCTCACCGGAAGAATCGAATCAAAAACAATCTTATCTCACTTCTTTTCAAGAAGCAACGGATGAAGATGCTTCTTTTCTCTCGCCTCAAAAAGCGGCCCTAAAACAGCACCTGCTGCCCGAATTAAAAGCAGAGCGGTTGTTTATTTCCGCAAAAACGCAACAAAACATCGACCAACTGCGCGCGCTCTTAGTGGAAATGGCACACATTCCGCAAATCGGCGAGAACGATGTCATCGTTACCAACCTCCGCCACTACGAAGCACTAAAAAAAGCACTGGAAGCCATTCGTAGAGTAAAAAAAGGACTGAATGCAGGCATATCGAGCGACTTTCTTTCGCAAGATATCCGCGAATGTATGTTCTATCTCGGCGAAATCACCGGTCAGATAACCACCGACGAAATCCTGAGCAACATCTTCAGCCACTTCTGTATCGGCAAGTGAAGAAAAGAAGAAAATTAAATCCACTAAAACTTATTTATACAGAATAACTTCCCAAATTTGAAGATTTTGTGTAATTTTGCATCCTTAAAGAGAAAACAACGAGTAAACAACAGTATGGCAAAGGAATTGAAAGAACTTACCCCGCGAAGCGAAAATTACGCACAATGGTATAACGATTTGGTTATCAAAGCTAATTTGGCTGAAAATTCAGCTGTCAGAGGTTGCATGGTAATTAAACCCTATGGTTATGCAATCTGGGAAAAAATGCAACAGCAGCTCGACCGGATGTTTAAAGAAACGGGCCATGTGAATGCTTATTTCCCGCTTTTTATTCCAAAATCATTTATGAGCAGGGAGGCCGAGCATGTGGAGGGTTTTGCCAAAGAGTGTGCTGTGGTGACGCATTACCGGTTGAAAAACGACCCCAAAGGAGACGGTTTGGTAGTGGATCCCGATGCAAAACTCGAAGAGGAACTGATCGTCCGCCCCACATCCGAAACCATTATCTGGAATACATACAAAAACTGGATACACTCGTATCGCGATTTGCCGCTGTTAATCAATCAATGGGCAAACGTGGTTCGCTGGGAGATGCGTACACGCCTTTTCTTGCGTACCGCCGAATTTTTGTGGCAAGAAGGCCATACTGCCCATGCAACCCGAGAGGAAGCAGAAGAAGAAGCCAAAAAAATTTTGGAAATTTATACCGAATTTGCCGAAAAATACATGGCCATGCCGGTTATCAAAGGAGTTAAGTCGGCCTCCGAACGGTTTGCCGGTGCAGAAGAAACCTACACCATTGAAGCCATGATGCAGGACGGAAAGGCATTGCAGGCAGGTACGTCGCATTTCCTGGGGCAAAACTTTGCCAAAGCATTCGACGTGCAGTTTACCGACCAAAACGGCAATCGCGATTACGTATGGGCTACCTCGTGGGGGGTTTCCACGCGGTTGATCGGAGCCCTCATTATGTCGCACTCCGACGACAACGGGCTGGTTCTGCCCCCTACTCTTGCACCCCTGCAAGTGGTGATTGTGCCAATATACAAAAACGAAGAGCAACTCCGGCAAATCGATGAAAAGGCCGAAAAAATAATGCAACAATTAAAAGCGTTGGGCATCAGTGTGAAGTACGATAACGCCGACAACAAAAAACCGGGATGGAAGTTCTCGGAATATGAATTGAAAGGTGTTCCGGTACGGTTGGCTATGGGAGGACGCGATTTGGAGAACAACACAATAGAGGTTGCGCGTCGCGACACGCTGACCAAAGAAACCGTTTCTTGCGAAGGAATTGCCCATCGCGTGAAAAATCTTCTCGACGAGATTCAGCAAAACATCTATCAAAAGGCATTCGATTTCAGGGTTTCGCAGATACGCGAAGTGAATTCATATGACGAGTTTAAAGTGGAAATCGAGAAAGGCGGTTTCCTGCTCTGCCATTGGGACGGTACTCCAGAAACAGAGGAGCTCGTAAAAAACGAAACCAAAGCTACCATCCGATGCATCCCCTTGGAAGAAGATAAAACTCCGGGTAAATGCATGGTTACAGGAAAACCCTCGGTTCAACGCGTTATCTTTGCCCGGGCCTATTAAAGGTTCATTTCAGCAATAAAGACGCATTAAATTTATTTTTGCCCTATTCCGCGGTATTCAAATCCGTAAGATTCAAGTTCACTGCGATTGTAAATGTTCCTTCCGTCCACCACGAGATGATTGTTCATGATCTTACGCAAAATTCCCCAATTGGGTAAACGAAATTCTTTCCATTCTGTAGGCACAATCAGAGCATCGGCATCATTAGCTGCATCGTAAATATCGTTGGCATAGTAAATGCTCTCGCCTAAATAACGCTTAGCCTCATTCATCGCCGCCGGATCATAAGCACGCACATTCACACCGGCATCCAACAAACTACGAATAAGGGTCAATGAAGGTGCTTCGCGCATATCGTCCGTTTCGGGTTTGAACGACAATC
>JAAZMQ010000124.1 GCA_012798745.1 Bacteroidales bacterium | reverse complement strand
CTTTCTATCTGTTGCAAGGTATCCAATATGACCCCCACAAGGATGAGAAGCGAGGTTCCTCCGAAAAAATGAGCAAATTGGGCATTTATTCCCATCATATTGGCAAATGCCGGCAAAATGGCAACGATTGCCAAAAATATAGAGCCCGGCAAGGTGATGCGCGACATGATGGTATCGATATATTCAGCCGTTTTCTTACCCGGCTTCACACCCGGAATAAATCCATTGTTCCGTTTTATGTCTTCGGCCATTTGCGTCGGATTGATGGTAATTGCCGTATAAAAGTAGGTAAAGGCAATAATCAACAACGCAAAAATGAAATTATACCAAAAACTGTTCGAATTTGTCAACGCTGCCCAAAAACCTCCGCCTTCTTTTGCAGTAAACTGCACAATGGTGATCGGGATAAACATGATTGCCTGAGCAAAAATAATAGGCATCACGTTTGCCGCATTCACCTTCAACGGAATATACTGGCGAACACCTCCGTATTGTCTGTTACCGACAATGCGCTTGGCATACTGTACGGGAACCTTGCGTGTACCCTGCACCAACATAATGGCCAAAGCGGTAACCAACAACAAGAAAAGTATTTCGATCAAAAAAACCAGCAATCCACCCGGAGCGTTTATCAATCGATCCCATTCTGCAACCAGAGCACGAGGCAAACGAGCAATGATACCAACCAGAATGATAAACGATACACCGTTGCCCACACCTTTATCGGTAATGCGTTCGCCCAACCATAGCACGAACATACTGCCGGCCGCCAAAATAATGGTAGAGGGCAATACCCAATCCCAGAATCCTCCGGGTATGGCCCCGCGCAATGCTCCGTAAATATATGCCGGCCCTTGCAGAAATAAAATAACAACTGTCAAATAACGAGTGTACTGATTTATTTTGGTATACCCGCTTTCGCCTTCGTGTTGCAATTTTTGAAAATACGGAACGGCAATTCCTAATAATTGCATAACAATTGAAGCCGAAATATAGGGCATGATTCCCAACGCAAAAATTGAAGCATTAGCAAAAGCACCGCCGGAGAACATATCCAATAATCCCAAAAGACCGGCACTGGCGCTGGTACGCAATGCTTGCAGTTGGGCAGGATTGACTCCCGGCAATACCACAAACGAACCGAATCGGTAAACCGCCACAAAGAGCAACGTGATCAAGAGCCTTTTACGAAGGTCTTCAATTTTCCAGATATTCCTAAGTGTTTCTGTAAATTTCATTTCATTGAAGTTTTATAACGGTTCCGCCGGCCGATTTAATAGCTTCTTCGGCCGATTTGGAAAAAGCATGCGCTTCTACCTCGAGCTTTGCCGTTAAAGAACCCTTACCCAGAATTTTTATTAAATGTTTCTTCGAAGAGACAATTCCGGTTTTAACCAATACGTCGGGGGTAATTTTCGATATCTTTTCCGTCTCGGCAATCTCCTGAAGTTTACCGATATTAACGGCTTTGTATTCTACTCTCCTCACCGGCCTAAATCCAAATTTGGGCACACGACGCTGCAAAGGCATCTGCCCTCCTTCGAATCCTCTCTGGCGTGAATAACCCGATCTTGATTTTGCTCCTTTATGACCTCTGGTTGAAGTGCCTCCTCTGCCCGATCCTTCTCCGCGACCAATTCGTTTACGTGTTTTTGTTGCTCCTTTTGCCGGTTTTAAATTCGATAAATCCATTTCGTATCTTATTTTTTTATCGTTACAAATAATTATTCAACTATCGTTACCAAGTGTTGTACCCGTTTGATCATGCCTCTTATGGCTTCATTATCTTCGTGTTCTACAACTTGATTTATTTTTCTCAATCCCAATGCATCCAATGTCTTTTTTTGCGCCTTAGGACAGCCAATTCGGCTTCTTATCTGTTTAACCTTAATCGTTGCCATTTCAGATCCCTCCGTTTTTTATCCGTTAAACACTTTTTCTAAACTTACGCCTCTGTGTCGAGCAACCGTTAGGGGGTCTCTCAATTCGCTTAATGCAGCGATAGTTGCTTTAACCACGTTGTGAGGGTTGGACGAACCCTTGGATTTAGCCAACACATCGGTAATACCCACACTTTCGAGGACAGCACGCATAGCACCGCCGGCTTTCACTCCCGTTCCGGGAACAGCCGGTTTAATGAATATTCTTGCCCCTCCGTAGTGCGCCGATTGTTCGTGAGGAATGGTTCCTTTATGAACAGGAACTTGAATTAGGTTTTTTTTGGCTGCTTCAATTCCTTTGGCGATGGCAGAAGTAACTTCACCGGCTTTTCCCAATCCCCAGCCTACGATGCCATCTTCATTGCCTACTACAACCATAGCAGAAAAGGTAAACGTACGACCACCTTTGGTAACTTTTGCCGTACGATTGATAGCTACCAATCTGTCTTTTAATTCGATATCGCTTGTT
>JAAZMQ010000123.1 GCA_012798745.1 Bacteroidales bacterium | reverse complement strand
TATCTCCCATGTCAATATATTGCTATATTTCGATAATCTTTTTAAAACCATATCACAATATTTCTTCTGAACTGCCAGGTCATCAATTGTTGGCTTGAAATCAAAATATAATACAATATCGAATCCAATCCCATGCTCTCCTGCCAGTTTTATTCGTTCCTCAACTTGTTGCCAGTATGGCAAATTAAAAGTAGAAAAATCAGGATTATTTCTCGTTCCACCCCAAGGCCACAAATCATAATGTAAACTATCCTCATACGGAGTGCCCTCTAAACAAACCCTTATTACATTTGCCCCATGTTTTTTTGCATTTTCAAGAACTTTATCAGGATATTCACATAAAAAATATGCCCAAGCCGTTTTGTTGAGAATATAAAGAAAATTTCCATTTTTATTAACAAGCTGATGTTTATATGTTGTACTTACCCTGTAAGGTGAATCCCACGGTTTTTCAAATGAGACCGGTTCTATTGTAGAATTGTTCGAAGAACAAGAAAACAAAACTAAGAAAGTTAAGAAGGAGAAAAAAATCTTCAAAAATTCTAAGACTCTACTTCTTTTCATTCTAACTAAAAAATTTTGCATGATAACATTTGAATTTAATTTCATCACAAAACATTTTTGTTTAAAACTGAACGTAATAGCTATAATAATCATCTCTCTTGTCAAAATCATACAACCTTTAGCCGGATACAAATGCAACAGAAACTTTTTCTGGTACATTTTCGCTTCGCACATTTAAACAGAAATAGCGTTGTTGTAAACATCCTAAAGGTTTATCTATCTACTTGACGACAAATTGCCCCGTAACCTCGTCACTCCCTTTATACCCGTAGCGAACGGCTTTTATACGTATCGTATGAGTACCCTTCGACAAATGTAACGGGCCGTTATATAACTTCCACGCCGGCTTATTCCCTCCTTCCATCGTATAAACAATGGAAGCTCCCTGGGTGGGGCAGTAAAAAGATACCGTCATGGGAGCCGAAAACGTTCCACCTATTCGGTAATTTTTTGATCCCCTGTCTTCCGGTGCATTTACGATAAAATAAGGTTCGTCCGTTACCGGCTGTTTGCCTCCCGGCCACATTTGTTCAATCATTTCCGATTCGTTCAAATGACCCATATCTCCGGTTTCAATTGTCCACTTATCCAATTGAGATCGCATTTGCAAAAGAATGCCTTTATATGCCGGATCCTCTGCCAGATTATGCAACTGAAAAGGATCTTTTCGAACATCATACAATTCTTCGGGCGTCCGTTTCTCGGCCATCCATTTTTTCTGATCGGCATTCAATTTATTTTCGGCATCGAGCCGCATCACCTCCTGCATGATGGGCATCCTGTTCAAATACGGTACCCAGATAGAAAACGGTTCATTGGGATAAAAATTACGGATGTATAAATAATCTTTGTTCCGTACCGAACGAATCATATCGTAAGACTCATCTACCCGATCACGGGCGGCAAAAACATATTCTCTCGGTTGGGCAGCGTGTGCGCCCAAAAAAGGACGTCCCTGCATATGGGCTGGTTTCGCAACTCCTGCCAACGAAAGAACCGTTGGACCAAAATCGATGGAACTGATCATCTCATCATTCACCGATCCGGGCGTAAGATGACCCGGCCATCGAATAATCAAGGGAATATTGAGGCCGGAATCATACAACCATCGCTTGCATCGCGGAAGTCCGTCACCATGATCTCCCCAGAAAAAAACAATGGTATTTTCCGCCAATCCCTCCTTTTCCAATTCCGTCAAAAGCACTCCTACAACCGAATCGAGACGGGCAACGTTGTCATACATTTTAGCCAGGTTGCGACGAACAATTTCCGTATCGGGATAATAAGGTGGAACCTTCACTTTAGCCGGATCGGTCTGTACCTGTTCGATATCCCAGTTTTGACTTTCATGTGTTCCCGTATAATTGAAAACGGAAAAAAACGGTTGATTCTTGTCGGGTCTGTTTTTGTAATGGGCCGTTTTACTGCATTCATCCCAGATGCTTTCGGGAACAGGGTCTGTGGCAAACTGATAATCGGTCTTACTGCTGTTGGTGCAATAATAGCCGGCCGTACGCAAATACTCGGTAAACGCCTTGACATAATGCGGCGGAACAGCCGTAAAGGCAAGCGGATTTTCCACCGAACGACGGTAACCGGTGGTACGCATATGCATGCATCCAATGGAGGTCTGATACATGCCTGTTATGATTCCTGCTCGACAGGGTGCACTGATAGCCGCCGTCGTAAAAACACGGGTAAATCGCATACCTTGTTCTGCTAACCTGTCTAAATGGGGTGTCTGCGCTATTTCGTCTCCGTAACAACCCAAATGCGGACTCAAATCTTCCGTCGATATCCATAAGATATTCGGACGTCGCTCCTTCGTCTGATTGGACAGGGATTGTGCCTTTGCCGACATGCCGCCGGAAAACAAGGCAGGAAATAACCCTGTAAACAATAAGGAGTGGTAAGTAATTATTTTCATTCGATTACGATTTTTTGTTATAAAGAAAAATAATTCCAAGTATTCGGGTTATAAAGTAAATCCATTTTCTCC
>JAAZMQ010000122.1 GCA_012798745.1 Bacteroidales bacterium | reverse complement strand
ATTTGATGATAAAACTATTTTCGAACGATAAGGTGTTGATGGATTTTCTTGGGGTTGAAATAGTGCCGCCCGATATGTTCAACCCCAATGGCATTATAAAAAAAACCAAAAACAACAAAGACAAGGGACAACGCAAATTTTGCGGCTGCATATCCGGAAAAGATATTTGAAATTTTTAAGCAAAACCATTGCTAATTTAAAAATAAAATCATAAATTCAAAGCCAAATAAAATTCTATACTTTCACAAACATCTTAGTCTTGTGAGACTTGACAATTATAAAACTACAGTTGAAGTTTATATAGTTCTTCCATATTCATTAAACGCATCAGGAATGCTGCCACAGCTCGTTCCTCAAGGCGGGGCAGCGATAGTCGGAAAACAAGTATCTTTCTGATGACTGACTGTCGTAGTGGACGTCAAACATCAATAAATCAGATTGTATATGAATACTTTGCGGATTATTTTTATTTTATTTACCGTTTTTAGCTTTCGTTGTTGTACTGTATCTAACGTATCTAAATCATCAACAAATGACAGAGGAGAGGTTGGAACATATAAAAATAAGTTTATCTGGACCGGTACAGATCAGGCTTTTGTTCCAAATTATATTATGATTGACGCCCTGTTTCGCAATATAATCCCCCAAAAATCCAAACAGTTTCAAGAATACGATTACAGTCTTATAACCGAAGAACATATTGACAAGTTCATTAATGAATTTATGCATGGGCATGGGTTCAATGGAATTCATTTACCTGTATTTGGACAATGGTTCCACATAGGAGATAATGTTGTGACTGAAAAGGACTCTATCCCCGATCCAAAAACTTTTGATAAACTTGCAATGATCATAAAGAAAGTTTATCAGGCTGGCGGATCAACCTACCTCTGGGTTTGGGGAGACCATCAAAGAAGATGGACGTCAAAAAGCACCAAAGACGGAGTCATGGGCAAACAGGAGCAGGCTGTAATGGATATGATAGCCGAAAAACTAGGTCCCTTAAAGGGCTGGTTTATGGGTTATGGATTTGATTTATGGGAGTGGGTTACCGAAGAGGATTTGAAAAAATGGCATGATTATATGTGGTCCAAACCCGGATGGAATCACCTACTTGGAGCCCGTTCAGGTAGACTTGGAACCTTTTCGAATGGACACATGGGAGCCCCTGTTTCAAATAAAATCCTGAATCAGATTTATGAAGGATTGGATTTTTCAGATTATGAGTTATTTCGACCCTCGTATGAGGATCTTATTAAAACGATAAATACAAGACCAACTAAACCTTCTTTGGCAGGCGACAGGTACAGAGTGAGAAATAGTCCTCCCAGTCCCTACCCATGGAAAGATTATTCTGAAGATATGACCAGACGAGGTTTGTGGTATCACACAATGGCGGGAGGAATAGGCGCTATTTGGGGAAATATGGATTCAACAGGTGTCTATTCCAACAAAGATGAACTTAAATGCTTTTCGGTATTCTGGAATGACAACAACAGATTCAGAAAAGATATGATTGTTGATAATGAAATTACTAATGGCTATTGCTTGAGAGATGCAGATAATTATTACGTTTTTTATAAGGAAAATACAAATAAAATTGAGTACGGTTTTTCCGGAAAAGCAAAAAAAGTGATTGCTGTCGATACCAAAAAAAAGTACGAAGAAATCAATCTCGGTACAAAAAAATCCGGTAATCATGTATTCAATGCACCTTATGTATCTGATTGGGCAATTGCTGTTGAGGAAAACAGGAGTATTGATAATTTAATTTTTACAGATATAACAAAAGAAACCGGATTTGGAGGTCCTGCTCATCCTGACAGCCTTGGAGGGCATGGTATTAGTTGGAGTGATGTTACAAAGAATGGCTTTCCGGACGTATATGTTACAATGAACTGGAAAGGTCCTAATATTGCATACCCTGACTTGTTTTATATAAATAATGGTAAATACTATTTTAAGGAATGTGCCGCAAAATTTGGAATTGATGATGTTGACGGAGGGTCACATGGAGCGGTGTTCGCAGATTTAAATAACGATGGGTATTATGATTTGATTAACGGTTCGACTCTTGCGCTTGAAGGAGGTCCCTCAAATAATAGAGTTTACGAAAATATTAAGGGTAAACATTTCATTGATCGCACCAATGGTTCAATGAAAGAGACCCGTGAATATACCAGGGGTGTTGGAGCTTTTGATTTTGACAAAAACGGATTGCTTGATATTGTTTTTATCTCCGGTTGGCAAGGGAGCAATGATCCACCCGGTGAGAAAAACGAACTCTATATGAATCAGGGTAATTTTAATTTCGTTAAGTCCAACTTAGATGATCTGCAAAATGCCCCTGCTGCTCAGGGAGTAACTACCACTGATTTTGATGGTGACGGTAATATTGATATTTTAAGTTGTAACAGAGGAGGAGACCTCGTCATTCTCAGGAATGATGGGGATAATCACCTCACATTGGTTGACCCTGCTGAATTAGGAATACGACATACTGCATATAGTGGTATTACCACAGGTGATCTGAACAACGATGGGCACCTCGATATGATCCTAGTGAATGATCCTGGTGAAAACAGACTTAATGATGCCTATATTTATATTAATAACGGTAACGGAACATTTACACATACCTATACTTTCAAAAATGTCAGTGGTTATATGGCAGGTTTGGCGGATCTGGATTTGGATACATTTCTGGATATTGTTTTTCCCGGTCATCCATACATTTTTCTGAATAACGGGGATGGCACATTTAGAAAAGGGCCGAAAATACCTATCAATAATATTAATGATCCGAGATGTGTAGCATTTGCAGATATTGATAATGATGGGGATCCGGATTTTGCTTTTGCTGTAAAAAGAGATCTCAACCGATTGTACAGAAATGATTACTCAGGAGACAACCGATGGTTAAAAATTAATATGTGTGCCCCAAATGGTCAGGCAGGAGCCTTTGGAGCAAAAATTTATCTTTATGGACAAACAGGCGAATTAATTGGAATGAGAGAAGCAAAAAGCTCTTATGGTTATCTGGCCCAGGATGATCCCATTATTCATTTTGGAACCGGAAATCATAAGAAAGTTACCATAAAAATAATGTTTGTTACCGGTGAGGTAAAAGAATTAACCAACATAAAAACTAATAAGTCAATAAGTATCAGATAAATTTTTTCTCATTTAAAAAAGTTGTGCTTCTAAGTTGAACTTACGATATTGTTATGCAAATGCATCAGAAGAAATTGTACTTCAAAACCGGAAACTGCACAAACAAAATCCGCATGACGAAACAATAACGGCAAAAAACGGTTTATGAAGAGATTGTAAAATATTAAAATTCGAAAAAACCAATGCAAGCAAGTTATTTGGATCTTGCGAAAGCAGAATGATAAACTAATAAATCTAAAAATTAGAATATGATTTCGATTACTTCAACAGACTTCTTGCGAAAAACGGCCGGAACCATTGTTTTTATAAGCATCATCGGTTTTGTTTCATGGAACCATGCCGAAAATCACAAGGTAAAAACCACAAATACTCCATCAGACTTCCAATGGGAATATGCTACCCCGGAAAGCCGGGGGATGTCGTCCAAAAAACTAGACAGCATGAGAAATGTTTTAGCTGAAAAAGGAACGAAAAAGCTTTTGATTATAAAAAATGACAAGATCGTTTATGAGTGGTTTAGTCCCGGCTGGGAAGACTCTGTGAAAAAACATAGTACGGCATCGCTGGCAAAAGCAGTGGTGAGTGGAATCTCGTTACTTGCTGCATTGGATGATGGTTATATCCATCCGGATGAACCGGCCTGTAATTTTATTCCTTCCTGGAAAAAAGACGAAATAAAATCGAAAATCACCATTAGGCAGCTGGCCACTCACACTTCCGGGATTGAAGATGCCGAAGCAAGCGAAAAAGAAAAAGCAGAGATGGAACGGAAAAAGTTGGACAGGCATTTTGGAATCCCCGGGTGGAAAGGGCGATTCTGGAGAAAGGAACCCGATCCGTTTTCATTGGCACGCGACAGTGCTCAGGTTATTTTTACTCCGGGTACAAAATATGTATATAGCAATCCCGGCATTGCCATGTTGACTTATGCCGTCACATCATCCCTGAAAGGTTCAAAATACGAGGATATACGAACGTATTTAAAAGAACGCATTTATGAACCCATTGGGATTGAAGAGAAAGATTATACAATCGGGTACGGAAAAACCTATGAATTGGATGGCCTGAAGCTGGTGCCCGGTTGGGGAGGGGGCAACTTCACAGCAAAGGCCATTGCCAAAATTGGATTGCTGATGCTACACAAAGGTAACTGGCAGGGAAGGCAAATTATCGATTCGTTAAATGTGAAAAAGGTGACTTCATATGCCGGAACGGCAATGCCCGCTACATCATGTGAAGAAAAAATACCGAATAGCGACACACGAACCAAAAATAATCCTCAGCCGGCAACAACTGCCGGATGGTACAGTAATTTTGACGGGGTTTGGGGGTCTGTTCCCCGCGATGCCTTTGTCGGGGGAGGTGCGGGCAATCAGCATTTGATGGTTATTCCAAGTTTAAATATGGTGATTGTCCGAATGGGAAATAATCTTTATGATGAGTCGAAGGGCGAAGGTTTTTGGTTGGGAGCTGAAAAATACCTCTTTAACCCCATCATGGATGCGATAGAGGAACCTCCTTATCCTGAAAGTGGCTTATCTGCAGAGCTGCCGAAAAAATAGTTTATATTAAAACTTTGAAATTTTTAAGCAAAACCATTGCTAATTTAAAAATAAAATCATAAATTCAAAACCAAATAAAATTCTATGCTTTCACAAACATTTTAGTCTTGTGAGACTTGACAACAATAACTACATATAAAAATTAGACGACAATGAAAGAAGAACAATCGAATTTATCAAAAGCAGACGTGCTGATAGAAGCATTCATAAACAATTCCACTCCGGAAGAGAGAGTGAAAATGGGGTTAATATTGAGCGATCTGGCGGATTTGGAGAAAAAGAAGAAGTGGGCACGCCGCCGACTGAAAGTGGTTATGGAGAGAAATCCAAACCTGTCGGAGAAAGAAGCTCAGGAGATAGTGACGAAAGAGGTAGAGAACAATCCGGATATCATAGAGAGCAACCCGGAGGATTAGAGGAAAGAGAAGCCGAAAAAGCAACCAATATTAAGGAAGAATCATTACCTTTGGACGAGGATAAAAGCAATGTAGACCCCTCTAAAAAAGAACAACATGAACGAGAAAGAACAAAAGAACAAGACGGCAGAAGAGATAATAGCCGAGCTGAATCTGACAGAAGAGCGCTTCCCGCATCTGAGCAAGTGGGAGAACAAAGAGCACCTGCTGAGGACACTCGAAGGGATAGCCAAAGCCGGCGGTGGCAATCTCAGATCGGCAGCGGTGAATCTAGAACTAGACCTCAGTATGATGTAAACCAGAGCTATACAAACGAAGAAATTCACGAAATCGTCTCCACCGTTACGGATATTGTCGACGGTAAGGTGGAGATTACCGGAGAGGTAACGGAAGAAATAAAGACCATCGCCGAAAGATACGTACCCGGCGGCGTAACGAAACAGGGGCGTGGAGTCCTTGACGGATATTGAAGTAAACGTCCGTTCGTTCGAGACGGAGTTTATCGAATTTCAATTCTTACTAGCACGATTAAGAGTTTGTAGGGCATATATGCCTAACAATTCCTTCTACTGCTATCAAGAGGTTGATTGATTTTTGTAAAGAACTAAATTATTTTGATCTGATCATTATTGAGGTACTGCACACAATTTTGCGTTCGCTGAAAATCAAGGAATTATTTTCGTCTAAAACATATCGAGGTACTATCTTCCTGTTGAGGGTTTCCAAAGGAGTAACCTCCCCTTATAGGTTTTTTTGGAGTTAAACATTGTGGCTCTATATTTGTAAATGAACAAAAATTTACAAAATTCAGAAAGAAGTTTTCTGACCAAGTACGGCTGAGCCGGGTACTTTTTTCTTTTCCTCAAATGCCGCTTGCTCCAAAATCTTTTTGGTCTGTTCTTTCTCGCTCATGACCTGTTATCGTGGTTTAATTTTCCATGTTTTTGTAGCAATATTAAATATAAACACATGGGTATCGGAATAATAAATTTCATTCCACTTCGTTTTTGTAACGAATTTCAAATTAAATATTTTGATTAGTTTCTCTTTCATTTCAGTGTTACTCCGTTAAGTTTTGCATAATAAAAAAGCGTGGTCAATGATTATTCCATACCTTGTAAAGTCCTCTTCAATCGCCCTGAAATGCTCCTCGTGCTTCTTAGGGTCATTGATAGGAATGAGACAAAATGCCCCGCCGCCACTTACCGACAATCCCGCAAATAAAACTTCCTTTAAGTGTCCCAATTCCTCAACGAAGCCCTGCCAATCGTTTATTGTGGGATTGTCTTGGCCGTCAATATCCACGCATATAAAACCGCTGTGTTTGATTAACCCGCCTTTGTTGCGCTCATTAAACAACCCCGATGGTGTGCAACACGATAAGTTTTTCTTTAAAGCGCTGCGCGCCTCCTTATTCGGTTCATTCCTGACTTTGTCCGATAGGGGTCTCCATTTGTCGGTGTTAAGGAATGAAAATAAATTCCCTTTTGCCTCAATCGTGTCGGTTGTGTTTCAATATATACTTACTTTCGTTTTCATTTTTTCATCTCCTCTTTTTCGTTGGTTACACCCCATTTTCGCCGTAATCGTTTGCTGTAAACGTTTGCGTGGAACTGTAACCGTAACCTGTTAACCTGACACTTTTTGCCAATTTGTTTACGTATGGACGGGAAAACCCAAACATTCGTGCAACCTCCGATTGATTTGCTTGGGGATTTTCCATAAAAATTCCCCTTATCAAATCACTAGTTCTAATTTTCGGCTTGGGAATTGTCGCCTTAAATTTTCGAAGCGATTGAATAAAATACTCCATCATCTCAACAGCACACTCTATATCCTCAACTTCCACAAAAGCGCTCTTTATTTCGGCCAGCCGTGCCAATTTAACCGTTAAAGCAATCCTTAAAACCTGAATTTCGGCCTTGCTATAAACCGAAGCCCAAAAGTCATCCGACCGCATTCGGCTTTTCTCGCATTGTGAAAAATATTCTTTATACCTTTCCTCTGCATCGGGGCTCAATGTCGTTTCAAAGGTTGTATCCTCGTTTAAATCCAAAATACTGTTTATCAGGTTATTATACATTTGAAGAATATTCGTGTCAACCGATTGGGGATTGTACTTCCTCTCCGGAAATTCAGGAAATAAGAAAAGAAACCTTTGCATAAAGCCCGAAGTCTCGCCGTTATTCCTTTGAAATATCCCCTCTAAAACGGACGGCTGCACCGTGCCAACGATATTAAGAAAAGGTTTTTTTATTAATAAAGGTGTGTCATTTTTTCTGTTAACCGAAAAAGTCTCATTTGAAAAAATTGACAGATAGTGCCCTCTCTCTGCCGGAAAGACAAACTTATAAGCAATAAAAAATCCTGTAAAACTAAAAATTTTACAGGATTTTTTTATTTACTTTTGTAACAGTTATCCACATTTAGTAGCACCGCAGTTGCGACATTTCAGACAACCCTCCTGATAAACTAATGTCTCCTGACCGCAAACGGGGCATTCTTCTCCTTTTGCTTCCGAATCGCTCGGGAGATACCGTTTCAACGCGCGCACTACACCGCTTTTCCAGGTGTTGATAGTCTGACTGTCGAGCTCCAACCCCGATACCAATTTTATTACCTGATCGATTGGCATTCCATAACGAAGAACACCCGAAATGAGCTTGGCATAATTCCAGAATTCAGGATTAAATTTGCTGTCCAATCCTTCTATTGTTACCTTGTATCCTCTCCGGTTTTTAAATTGAAAATCGTAATGTTTTCGTCCATCATTATCATACGCCTTTATGATTTTCCCTTTTGTTACCCTCTTAGGCAATAAAATACCATCGTCTTCATCGTTGAGACCGGTAAAAATTTCATAAGGTCTTCCATTAAGCAAACCGATAAAAGCAATCCATTTTTCCTTGTTATTCTGGAATCGGATTACATCGGCTTCCAACTCGGTAGGACGAGGAGTAACAACTTGAGGCATTTCAAAACAATCTTTTTTACTTTTCTCATCATTCGAAATCAAAACCCCCGAACGCGAGCCTTCACGATAAACAGTACATCCTTTGCATCCGCTTTTCCAAGCTTCCATATACAACTCGCCCACGAGATCTTCTGTGATATCGGCCGGCAAATTAATGGTTACACTGATGGAATGGTCTACCCATTTTTGTACCCGTCCCTGCATACGCACCTTCTGTAACCAATCCACATCTTTAGAAGTAGCTTTATAATAAGGTGATTTGGATACCAAGTCATCGATCTCTTCGCTACTATAAATTTTGGTGGTGGGATAGCCGTTTGCTTCCATCCAGGTAACAAATTTGTGGTGAAATACAACATATT
>JAAZMQ010000011.1 GCA_012798745.1 Bacteroidales bacterium | reverse complement strand
TCTCAGGATGAATCGGATCAGCATCCATCGTTATCTCATTACCTTCAGCATCGAAGTAGAACGTTTTCTTCGATTGATCGTCCTTCTTGGTTGCTTCTACCTTCGTAATCTGTTTTTCTGCGTTATACTGAAGTGAATTGATCTCATAACTTTCTGCTACAATCCGAACTGCAGCCTGCACTTTCTCATTTAACTCTTCAAATTTTACCTCTTTAAACCCATCGTTCTGTGGCTGTTGTGCCGATACTGTTTTCTGATCCTGTTGAATCTGATTTCGATTCTGAATATGAGCATTTGCTGCTACCCCTATTCCAATGATTAATACTACTGATAAAATAACTTTTTTCATTGTCTTCAAATTTTAAATGTGAAACTTGATTTTTCGTCGATTTTGTTTTTGTTAATGGCCACCAACATCACATCATCCTTCCACCTATCTTTATTCAAATAGCATACAAAAATGCCAAAATCTACTAGTGCATACTGTATAAATCTCATTTACTGAAACATATAAAACAACGAGATTTTTTCTCTTATACCTCACAAGTGTGGAAATGTGTAGAAAAAATGTGGAAAATGTGGAAATATTCCACACTTCTTCCGTTTATTTCTAAAAAACATTTACCCTTAGTTTTATCCGAATAATTCTATTATCGAATAGAAAAGGAATTATTTCTTGAAAATTTTCTCCATCTTATTGTAGAACCTGTTATAAACGAACTGAACTTGTAAAAGAGGAAATTTTTATTGTTCCATGCGTAAATCGAAAATTATCATGTAAATTTGAAAAAGAATAGGTAAAAAAGCATCTTTAAAGAAGTCTTAAACATGAGAAAAAACAATACACCGGAATATACCATCAGAATAAAAATGGGATTGATATTTTTGGTAGTAATTCTTTATTTTTGTGGCGTGTTTATCTATTCCTATACCTTGAAGAAAGGTATCGATGCACGGGAAAAGGAAATTGCACGATCGTATCAAATACTTTCCCAAACCAATCATCTGATATCTTCTATACAACAAATTCAGAATATAACCAACGCTTATCTTTCCTCCCCTGACCCGATATTTGAACAGCAATACGATTCTCTTTCTGCGGAAATTGCCAAGCAAATAGTTGAAATGCAGAACATTTCGCTTTCGAAAAGTCAAAACACGCTGCTTAGAAATATTCATGCATTGTTAGGAGAAAAAAATACTCTCGTTTCTCAATTGGCTAAACAATTCAAAAGACAAAACCCATTGAAAGAATTGGATCGAAAAATAGAAAACATCATGGATTCATCGGTTGTTGCAACAAATCAAAGCACAACCATTGTCGTCAAGGAGAAAAAAGATTTTTGGAGTCGGTTGAAAAATTTATTTAAACCTCAATCTGCTGTGGATACCACCATAAGTATAACCACAACCGAAAAAGATACATTAAAATCAGGAGTCGATAAAGCAACATATGCTGATCTGAAAAAAACCACTCAACAAGCTTCGCAGAATTATTCGTATCAACTGCAAGGAATTGAAAAACAAGTAAAAGAGATCATTTTTTCCGAACAGGAAATATCGCTTCAACTCTCACAACTGCTTACACAGCTCCATCAAGAAACAATAGAAACTGCACGCAATGGAATTTCAGAGAGTAGTCGGCTTACCCAACGAATTTTTATTTTTTCTGTTGCTTCAGGTGTATTTTCTCTACTTTTAATATTAGCTTTTATCTTGCTTATTGCAAACGATCTAAACAAAGGGCAAAAAGCGCGTATTGACTTGATAAAGGAAAAACAACTCACAGAAAAACTCATGAAAAGCCGCCACCAATTGTTACTTTCCGTGTCTCACGATATAAAAACACCTCTTACTTCTATCATGGGTTATATGGATTTATGGAAATCCAATGAAACATCAGAGGCAAGAAAACAACAAATTCAGTCGGCTCAAAATTCAGGAAAATATATCCTAACCATGTTGTCCAATCTACTTGAATTTTCGCGACTCGAACAACATTCGAAGCAATTACATATTTCACGTTTTAATCTGATAGAATTGATGGAAGAAGTTATGGGAATGTTTTATCCCTTCGCAGAAACAAAAAATCTGCTATTGGAATTCGATAGCCAACTGGACAAACCTTTTTTCGTGGAAACCGATTACACCGTGCTCAAACAAATCCTCTCTAACCTACTTTCCAATGCTATCAAATATACGTTGGAAGGAAGTGTTCAGCTATCCTTACAACAGGACGATACCGATAAAGTAATTTTTACTATCATCGACACCGGCATCGGCATTGACGAAAAAGATATGCCGGAACTTTTTAAACCTTTTTCGAGGATACAAAATCCGCTCAAAGCGGAGGGAAGCGGTTTCGGAATGTACGTGACAAAAGGACTTACCGAAGCACTCGATGGAACTATCCGTATAAACTCGAAAAAAGACAAGGGAACCTGTGTTACAGTAGCACTACCAATGAAACGGATTACCGAAACAATTACGATGGACAAAAGTACACCTTACAAAAATACTGGACCAGTTTCTCATCGCATCCTGATCTTTGAAGATCATGCAGCACTAGGCACAATGTTAACAGAAGTATTACAACAAATGGGACATCAAACAACATTATGCGATAACAATGCGAACATTCATCAATACATTACAAACATTTCGAATTACGACATTGTGTTTACCGACATGGAACTCAAAAATATAACAGGCAAAGATATTCTTAAACTCATCCGAAACATAAATCCGAATATTCCTGTATGGCTAATGACCGCTCACGATGATTACACTGAAGAAAAAGCAATATCGGAAGGGTTTAACGGACTTATTCCTAAACCCATCAACATGAAAAAGCTCTTCACAATTCTTTCAAAAAAACAACAAACACCATTAAAAGATAACTTAACGGATCAATTCATGCTTCTGTCTTCATTATTCGACAACGACGAAGAAACAATGAAAGAAATACTTACCAGCTTTGTAAAATCAACCTATGAAGACACCGACAAATTGGAAAAAATGATTAAAGAAAATAATTTTGAGGGAGCACAGCAATTATGCCACAAAATGCATCCTTTTTTTGCCCAGTTAAATGCGGAGCATCTATGTGTCGTATTACGAAAAATGGATAAACTTCGTGGCCAAGGTGAATCCGCTTTCCCGGAATGGAAAAAGGCACTCTCGACAACTATCCACGAGTTACAACTTTTTGCAAACGAAATTAATAGAAGATATCTCGCTCATGAGAAAGAGGGGAAAGAGGAGAAAAATAAAAAATCATAAATCTAAATTATATAAACGAATCTTGTTATAAAGAGTTTTTCGGTCAATCTGAAGCAACCGGGCAGCTAATGATTTATTCCCGTTTGCTTTTTTTAAAGCGCGTACAATTCTTTCTTTTTCCTCATCGGCATTCATCGTCAAGCCCATTTCTTTTTCAATTTCTTTCCTTGTCTCCTCTTCCTTGGAAGGAAGATTCACTGTCGTAATGGTATCGCCTGTTGTAAACAACACAGTCCGGCGTATCACATTGCGCAGTTCCCGTAAATTACCAGGCCATGAATAACACTTTAACTGTTGCAATGCTTCAGAAGAAATGGATTGAATCTCGCGTTCGAGTTCGATATTCGCCTCTTTAATAAAATGAGCAGCATACAGAGGAATATCTTCCGGATATTCTCGTAAAGGGGGCACTTTTATCGTAAACTCATTTAACCGATGGTATAAATCTTCTCTGAATTTACCGTCCAAAATGGCTTTTCCGAGATCCTCGTTTGTAGCAGCCACAATACGTACATCTACATCCACATCAGTCATAGAGCCAACCGGTCTGATTCTCTTTTCCTGTAATGTTCTGAGCAATTGCATTTGCACACCATAAGGTAAATTTCCCACTTCATCGAGAAACAAGGTGCCGCCCTCCGCCTCAACAAAAAAACCGGTCTTATCTTCCAACGCAGAAGTGAAAGATCCTTTTTTATGCCCAAACAATTCGCTCGGTGCAAGTTCCATTGACAAACCACCGCAATCCACCGCAACAAACGGTCCCCTCGCACGAGTACTCTGTTCATGAATCATTCGTGCTACGTATTCTTTCCCTGTACCACTTTCCCCTAAAATCATCACCGACATCGGCGTAGGAGCAACCAACGCAATATATTCGTACATTTCTTGTAATAAAGGACTTTTCCCTTTTACAATAGAAGGGATCAAAGAAGATTTGACTGTTTCTACGTGATTTGTTTTCTTGCGGCTTATTTTGTCCGACTCTTTTTTTTCTTCGTGGGCATACTGAAAAACACTGTCTATTTTTTGTTTTAATACAGAGGGATTCACGGGTTTTTCCAAAAAGTCAAAAGCACCCAGTTTAATGGCTGACACGGCGGTCTGTACTTCACCATATCCTGTAAGGATAATCACAGGTGTATCTATTTTTCGATCTTTCATCCACTGCAAAAGCATGATGCCATCGCCATCAGGTAAACGCAAGTCAGAAAGTACAACATCATATGCTTTTCGAGTAAGAGCTTCCTGAGCCGATTTTATGTCCGTACACCAGTGAACTGAAAAATCGTTACGTTCAAACCATTTTTGCATCATCTTTCCAAATGCTGTATCATCTTCCACTATGAGTATTTTTCCCTTCATCGGATCCGGTCCTTCTGCTATCTGCTAAATGAATAACTATCTGTAACAATAATTCCATTTTCTACTAAACAAAAATAATGCTTTTATCCTGAAATTCACAAAACGATGCAAAATAATGCGTTAGAAAATGGGATTTATCATTACCTTTGAAAATAAAAACACGATGATTTCGACGCCTAAGGAAGAATTAACAACTCGACTGCAAAAAGTTCAACAAGTTATTATTGAACAACAAGCCGATGCTTGTATAATCACAAGTTCCGTCAATCAATTTTATCTGAACGATTTTATTTTTGACGGCTATCTTTATATTTTACCTGAAAGTGATCCTTTTCTCTTCATCAAACGTCCGATAGGAATCAAGGGGCATCGCGTCGCATATATCCGCAAACCGGAACAAATTCCCAACATGCTCAACCACTATAATCTTCCCCTTCCCCGGCGTCTGCTTCTGGAAGCCGACACTTTGTCGTATACCTCAGTCATTCGTTTGCAAACGGCATTAAGCATGCCGATAATTGCCAATATTTCACAAAAATTGCGCGAAATGCGCGCTATCAAATCAGACTTTGAACTCAACCAGATACGCGAAAGTGCAAAAATTCATGCCGAAGTCTATTCCCAAATTCCTTCTATATACCGACAAGGAATGACCGATATTGATTTTCAGATCGAACTGGAATACATCATGCGAAAAGCAGGTTCCTTAGGAATTTTTCGTTCATTCGGAGAAAACATGAATATTTATATGGGGAGCATATTGGCCGGAGACAACGCACAAATACCCTCTCCATATGATTATGCATTGGGTGGAGGCGGCATCAATCCCCTGTTGCCTCTGGGAGCAAACGGAACGCTATTGAAAGAAGGCATTACCCTTATGGTTGACATGGCAGGTAATTACCGACCTTATATGGACGACATGACCCGCACTTTTGCTATTGGAAAGGTGCCGAAGATAGCCTATCAAACGCATCAGGTGTCCATTGATATCCATAACGAAATTTGGGAAACCGCCAAACCGGGAACTCTTTGTTCCGACCTCTATTTATTGGCAGAAAAAAAAGTTAGAGAAAACCGACTTGAATCTTACTTCATGGGAGCCGTTCAACAGGCAAAATTCATCGGACATGGTGTGGGACTGGAAATAAACGAGCCGCCCGTACTGACATCCCGATCGAAGGAAACTTTACAGCCGGGCATGGCAATTGCTCTCGAACCCAAATTTGTTCTTCCAAATATAGGAGCCGTCGGAATAGAAAATACGTATATCGTCAATAAAAACGGATTAGAAAAAATCACTCTATTCGAAGAAGCATTGATCGCCTTATAAAAACTTTTGCAACAAACCGGCTCTAGCTTAATTTCTGTAGCTTTATTATTTCACGATTTTAAACTTAGCGAACTTTAGTAACAGCTGTTTTCTCCCTGCAGAATCGAAATCAACAAATGCTCGTTTATCGTTCCCCGAAGACTCTATTTCACTTACCACGCCACGCCCAAAACGTTCGTGTTCGATGATATCGCCTTCGCAAAGTTCCTCGGCTTCTTTTGACAGCGGCTGAAATGAAGTTTGTGTTACAGGTGAAAATTTCTCCTGCTGTGATGAATAAACCGGCTTTTGATTTCTTAAGTTCGCCATCTCGCTTCTTTGATGGCGTAATGAGCTCCAAAAACCATCCTCGTGTTCCGAACAAACATCAGAAAACGCATCTCCATGCGTTAAGAGAAATTTACGATCGATATCGCTTAGAAATCGACTCTCCCGTGTTGAAATTACGCGACCATTTCTAAAGCGGCTCTTGGCATAAGTAAGCGTGCACGTCTTTTTTGCACGCGTGATAGCCACATAAAACAAACGTCGCTCTTCTTCTAAACCCTGCATCTCGTTTTTTGCCATTACTACAGGAAAAAGATCCTCTTCCATTCCCACCACAAAAACATGATCGAACTCCAATCCCTTGGCCGAATGCACCGTCATAAGCGTTACCCTTTCTGAATCTGAATCGCTATCGGTGTCCTGATCGGTCAGAAGCGAAACTTCCGACAAAAAGTCTGACAAACTAATATTATCATTACCCTCCTCCTGTCGCTGAGTAACAAATATATTCATAGCATTCAACAATTCCTGAATGTTTTCCGCGCGACTCATTCCTTCGGGTGTCATATCACGATAAGTTTCGGTAGCAATACCTGTTTTTTTAATTACCTGTTGCGCCAGTTCAAAGGCATTCAGCTTTTCGTTTTGTTCGATTAAATCGCTAATTAATGCATGAAAATGAGATAGTTTTTTCAACATCCCGGAATTCACATTTAAGTTGTATTTCAATGGTTCAGAAAGCACTTCCCACATGCTTGTATTATACGATTGTACTGCATTCGAGATCTTGCTGACAGTAACATTGCCGATGCCACGAGCCGGATAATTGATAACCCTTCGAAAAGCTTCCTCATCCTGCGGATTAACAATCAACCGAAAATAACCAATGATGTCTTTAATCTCTTTGCGCTGATAAAAAGAAAGACCGCCGTAAATTCGATAAGGAATATTTTTCTTACGCAACGCTTCTTCAAATATACGCGACTGTGCATTGGTGCGGTAAAGAATAGCAAAATCGCCGTATGAGACATGGTCTTCATAGCGCATACGAGCAATTTTATTAGCAACAATCAATCCTTCTTCAAAATCAGAAAAAGCACTAATCACCTCAATCTTTTCTCCCTCTTCCTGTTTAGAAAAAACATTTTTAAAAATTTGTCCTACATTTTTTTTGATTAGGCTATTGGCCGCATTCACGATATTTTGGGTCGAACGGTAATTTTGCTCGAGCTTAAATATGCGTGCTTCGGGATAGAAAGATTTAAATTTCAAGATATTATCGATATTCGCACCACGAAACGAATAGATACTTTGCGCATCATCGCCTACCACAAACACACGACGATGCACTTCTCCTAATTGCTTTACGATGAGATGTTGAGCAAAATTCGTATCCTGATATTCATCCACTAAAATATACTGAAAGCGATTCCGATAATTCTCCAACACATGGGGATAATCCCGAAAAAGAATATTGGTATACATTAGGAGATCATCAAAATCCATACTATTTCCTGACCGCAAACGCTCTTGGTATCGACGATAAATTTCAAAAGTCAGGGGTTGTTTTATCCTACGATCATACTCCACAAGCTCTGCATTTCGTTCATACATTTGAGGAGTTATCAGACTATTTTTTGCCTTCGAAATGCGATGATGCACGTTGCCGGGACGATATACTTTATCATCCAAATTCATATCTTTTATGATCAGTTTGACGAGGTTATGCGAATCAGACGCATCAAAAATCGTAAAATTGGAATCGAAACCGATGATTTCAGCTTCGTTGCGTAAAATACGCGAAAAAATAGAATGAAACGTACCCATCCATACTTGACGAGCTTTCTTTTCCCCCACAAGACCGGCAATACGCGACTTCATCTCTCGCGCAGCCTTATTGGTAAACGTAAGAGCAAGAATATAATAAGGAGGAAGGCCCTGTTCCAATAAATAAGCTATTTTATAGGTAAGCACTCGAGTCTTCCCCGAGCCCGCACCGGCTATAACAAGCGACGGCCCATCACAAAATTCGACGGCTTTTTGTTGAGCCGCATTCAATTGAGCGAGTAATTCGATCAAAGTATTTTTGTCAGACGATTCCATAATGACAAAAGTACGAATTTTTCGGCGGTTATTCCCCGAAAATTCGTACTTTTGTTCCG
>JAAZMQ010000360.1 GCA_012798745.1 Bacteroidales bacterium | reverse complement strand
TTCTTGGAAGATAATAAGAGATGGCATTAACTATAGCTTTCATTTCTTAATATCTTGGATATAATTATATACTTCTCTAACTGTATGCAGATTTTTATAATCTTCATCTGTAATATCGATATTGAAATTATCTTTTATCATCACCAAAATAGCCATTCCGGTTAAAGAATCATAAGAATCAATATCTCTAAAGTTATCATCTGCATCTAAGATAATTGATTCTGCATCGAAATATTGTTCTTTAAACTTTGAGAGAAATTCATTGAGTTCCATAATTAGTAAAGTTTTAAAATTTTATTTTTAAATGCATCATACTTCTCTTTTGTTAGAGTATAATAAAAGTTTTGATCATCTTCTTTTATTAGAGTAGGATTAAATTTCTTGTGATATGCAACGACAGATTTATTTTCTTTACGTACCTCGAAGCGACATTCGTTTAGTTTATAATTTTCAAAAGCAAAATCTCTTGCATATAAATCGGCCAAAATGGCTACTCCTTCCGGTGTATTTCTATTAAATAACCAACTTCCGATTTCGAAACTAAATTCGGTTATATTATATATACGGTTTACACCATATTTTATTTCATTACTTACAAAAATGAAGTAGCATTCTTTGTTTTGTCTTTCTCTTTCTTTATAAGAGCGAATCCAATGACGTTGGGCATTAATATCATTTTGAGTAGGAGACAAAAATTTTGCCAAACGATCGTCCAATCTTAACGAAAGAATAAATTCGGCATCTTCTTCTGTCACAAAACGTGGTTTGATGTTGAATTTGCGTAGTAAAATATCTTCTATCTTATCCATGTTTATATTCTAAAAAATTACTGTAATTTCTAATGTAATCTTTCTCATCGTATTTATGTGATGTAAGCACGAGACATACGGCACCGGAAGAAAATCCTTTTTCGGCTGCCCATATTCCCGGAGGAATATGAAGTCCGTAATAAGGACGATTGAGAATAACTGTTCGTTTGTTCGTACCGTCATCCATTTCAACTTCAAAACTTCCGCTCACAGCAACTAAGAATTGGTGGCAATCTTTATGGGCATGTGCTCCACGATCTTCTCCACCCGGAATATCATAAATATAAAATACCCGTTTAACTTCAAAAGGAATATTATCGTTGTTGTTTACCACAGTGATATTCCCTGCCCGGTTTTTTAATCGTGGCAATTCGATAATAGAACAATCGTAAATGGATGCCTCTTTCATTGTTGTACATATTTTAGAAAAGCAGCATAATCGCGAATGTAGTCGTCTTCGGAAAATTCGGTAGAACTCAACACCAAAGCCAGCGAATTGGTTGAAAAGTTATTCATTTCGCGCCACAAGCCATTTGGAATGTAAAGCCCGTAATAGGAACGATTGAGCGGAAAAGTCTGTTTCTGTTTCCCGTCATCTATCACGACATCGAAACTCCCGGAGAGGGCAACAATGAATTCCTGTTGTTCTTTAAACGCATGGCCTCCGCGTTTTTGTCCGCCGGGAACGTCATAGATCCAATACACCCGTTTTATTTTAAACGGTATATGATTTTCTTCCTCAATGAAAGTGAGGTTTCCCCGTTCGTCTTCTATTTTCGGTAAATTGATAATATGAGGCATAATCAAGATTATTCAGTTCTATATTATAGGATTTTATGCAGATATTCAAAATAGCATCCTTTCATGCCATCGGTTTGTTGTTTAAGCTGTTCGAAGGTAATCCAACCATTGCGTAAAGCAATTTCTTCCAGGCAGGCAATTTTCAATCCCTGACGTTTTTCGATCACTTCTACAAACGTGGAGGCTTCGGCCAGCGATTCGTGAGTACCGGTATCCAGCCAGGCGAATCCTCTGCCAAGGACTT
>JAAZMQ010000121.1 GCA_012798745.1 Bacteroidales bacterium | reverse complement strand
CTAACGTATTTTGCGATCTTTTTACGTTATCTGGATTTAAATCGCACAGGGCTTTTATTTCCACCCCTTCGATAAATGTGTATCTCTCTACTGCTCCGGTACCCCGATTACCTAATCCGATAAACCCTACCCGAACGGTGGAAATGGGATCCACAGCTAACTGCAACACATTCCTTTGTCCTGCTTCACGCTGAGGTTCCGGGTTCTGTATCTGCCCGGATGATTGAGAGAAACCACTCACCGTGAAAATTAGGGTTAAAAATAATATATTGAAACGTTTCATACAGTTATTGTTTAAATTTTTTATTCTTTTCCGGGAACACCTGCCACCGGGATAATTTCGGGAATGTTTTCAACAGGCCCCATTACATAGATTTTGGGCCCCAGATACAGATCAGCGTTCAGCACTTCATCCCACGTGATGTCTTTTCCGGTATAAGCCGCTATACGTCCCATAATGGTGACGAGGGATGAATAAGCCTGATCTTCACCGTCGTTAATTGTATTTCCGCTTCGGATGGCAGTAACCAGGTTAATGTGTTCCTGAACGAACGGATTCGTTACTTTCCACTCCGATTGAGTGTCGGCTTCTTCGGGATGTGGATATTCCCAGATAATGTTTCCGTTCAAGTCATACAATTTCCCGGAAGCATCAGCATAGCCATTGGTACAGTTAATTTGTTCTACTTTTTCGTTGGTACAACCATCAATTTGTCTGGTAGCACAATGCGTACGCATACCGTTGTCGTACAAGTACTCGATACTGAAGAAATCATACTGGTCGCCGGTTACCCTTCTTTGGCGCCCGCCCCAACCGGTTGCTTTAACGGGATTTTTACCCAAATACCAGTTCATAACGTCCACCTCGTGGATAAATTGTTCGGTTATGTGGTCGCCCGAAAGCCAGCAGAAGTTTACCCAGTTTCGCAGCATATATTCCATGTCTGTCCATTCTGGCTTTCTGGTACGGAACCATAATGCCCCTCCGTTTCTGATGATATTTGCTCCTACAATATCGCCGATCTCGCCATTGAGAACCCTTCTTCTGGTTTCCATATAATCTTTTTGAGAACGACGGATGGTTCCACTTACAATATTCAGGTTCAAGGTTTTTGCTCTTTTGACGGCTGCCAATACCTTTCTGACACCAAACGGATCAACGGCTATCGGTTTTTCCATGAAAATATGTTTTCGAGCATTCACAGCAGCCTCAACATGGGCCGGACGAAAATGAGGTGGGGTACAAAGCAAAACCATATCCACACCGGAATCGATTACCTTTTCGTAACTGTCGAACCCAAGAAAACAGTTCTCATCGGGGATCTCAACGTTCCGTTCTTTTTTCAGAATCTCCCGGCAACTATCCAGCTTGTCTTGAAACACATCCCCCAGTGCGACAATCTGAAGGTTTGGGCCTGCGTTTAAGAAGTCTATGGCGGCACCCGTTCCACGTCCTCCACATCCAATTAATCCGGCTTTAATTACCTTTCCGTCGGGAGCCTGTTCCAGTAACTTGGGCAACGTCAACTCACCTTTTTTTGATTTATCGGTCGAGCAGGAACTCAACATTGGAATTCCTCCCATCATCCCTACAGTTCCGGCCACAACCGAACTTTTTAAAAAACTTCTTCTCGATAATGAATTTTTGCTTCTCATATTGTCAAATTTCACAAGGTTGTTTATGAAAACTTGGATTTTCAATAGGCTTCAAACATATAGTTTTATTTTTACATTCACAAGAATTTTGTTTAAAAAAACCTGTATAAAACTT
>JAAZMQ010000010.1 GCA_012798745.1 Bacteroidales bacterium | reverse complement strand
CAACCATGACATCCACTTCCAAAATTGCATCGCCCATTGAGGCTTCCCTAACGGCCTCTCCTGTTATTACGAAACCGCAACCCGTCATTTCGAACGATGTTTCGGGATTTTCTTTCGATAACACGACGCCGAGTCTTTTCCGCTCTGTGGGAAATAAACCTTCAAAAGCTGTTTCAAACGGAACAACCCGGGGTTCCTGATATTTTATGACCATTTTGTCGCCCTCCTCCTTCCCTCCGTTTCGTTTAATCATTTCAACAGCATGCCGATAGCCGGTTTCATATACTTTATTGAGAGACATTTCGGTATATTGAAAATTCATGTCTTCCACTTTTTCGATCCCCTGTCTCCAATAATCGGGAATCTTGTCGTAGCCAAGCATAGCGCCAAGAATTCCGCCGGCACTGGCCGGATTGCAATCCGAATCGTAACCACAACGGGTACTGATATCGATTGTTGCTCCAAAATCACCTTTGCCATATAGCAACCCGATTACAATATAAGCAGCATTGATTTTGGCATCGATATTAAAAGGTCGAAAAACGCCGTCGGGACAACCGATATCGTGCGTCCACTTTTTCTGCGCTTCAAACCATGTTTGTTTCCAATCATCGGGAAATTGTTTGTGCCATCGAATGATATCGGAAATGCACCGATGAAAATCGTTTTCGGAAGGAATAACTTTTAAGGCTTCTTCTACAATGAAGCCGATATCGTCGTAAACAAATGCCAGTGCATACATGGCAGCAACATAAATACCGCCGTAAACCCCGTCGCCGTAATTCATGATATGCCCGATACGCCATCCTATCCCGGCCGCAGAATTTATCATGCCCGGCGACATCAATCCCGCAAAATCGGACTCTATCTGAAAGTCGATATCGTCGGCATGGGGATTATTCTTCCAATATCCTGATGCCGGGGGCATAATGCCGTTCAAGATATTGTAACGTGCAGCCTGGTTTGCATGCCAAAGCGGGTATCCCGCGTGGGCAAATGCCAAGGCGTGAAGCGAGTCGGGTGCATCCAAACCGTATTTTTCGAATACGTCCACAAACGTCAGATCCATATACACATCATCGTATAAACCCGGAGAATTCTCATAATACCACAACATTCGCATGTCGTCCCAAGGAATAGGTACATAATCGTCAATCAACGTACCGTTCCACTGAAATTCCGTGGGGCCGCCATAAGTGCACCCGATTACCTGCCCTGCCCAGCCGCCTCGAATTTTATCCTGCAATTCGGATTGACGTATTGTAAAGGTCGACGCGTCTGCATGTCGCTCCGTTTTTGGAGATTGGTCGGAACAAGAAATCCCCGCTACAACAAGCAGAACCGAAATACTTTTTTGCAATTTTGTTTTCATATTTTTATCAAGCAGTTAAAAAAAATTAATCAAGGAATAAGTTGGTATGTCATTTGGGCTTAACACGAATTTAGGACCGAAAGGGAACAAAAAATCGTTTCCCGGGATGAACGAAAAAATTTTTTATCTTCTGTCGGATTTTGCGACGTATACAAAAATTATGATTTATCGCTCTTCTGATAATATCCTTTAACAAATAAAAACGATTCCCCGGCAAACTAAGGCTGTTTTTACGCAAAAAACCCCGTTTTTCGCCCGTCGGATTTTCAGAAACAGGATACTGTTTTCTTTTTCTCTCGTCGGAAAATCCGACGGAGGAATTTCGTTAGTCAGTGTTAACGCACGTTTTCCGAAAAAGGATAAATTTTTCGTACACGCTAACCTCGTTTTCCGAAAAGAGATAAAAATTTCGTCTGTTCAAAAAATAATCTCCTGACTTTTGCCTTTATCCGGAGCCACTTCAACCTCTTTATTTTTATATCGAATAATACATTTGTTACCCAAAAGGGATTTAACACGCACGCAAACCTTGCCCCTATTGTCCCAGCTAATATCAAATTCGAACCCTCCTCTTCCTTTTATCCCCGAAATTTTCCCGGAAGGAAAAGCCGAAGGAAGGGCAGGTAAAATATCCTGATAAAAATCACCATTTTCATCTCGCAAGTGCGACTGCAAAAACATTTCCACGATTCCGGACACAGCACCGAAATTTCCGTCAATCTGAAATGGTGGATGCGAATCGAAAAGGTTTAAATACAAACCCCCTCTATCCTGATAGTTTGTCTCTTCACTTTTAGAAGGAACCATCAGGTTTTTCAGCAAAAGAAACGCATGATCGCCGTTGAGTAATCGCGCCCATAAGTTGATTTTCCATGCCCGTGACCATCCGGTACCCCCATCGCCACGGTGTGAAAGCGTTACCTTACAAGCTTCGGCCAATTCGGGCGTAATCAAAGGATGAATCTCATCGCCCGGATACAGTCCCCATAAGTGGGAAACATGTCGGTGTTTTTCATTGGGATCATCCACGTCTTCAAGCCATTCCTGCAACTGTCCGTACCGTCCTATCCGGTTGGGGGCAATTTGCTTTCTCTTGTGTTCCAACATTTCACTGAAATCTTTATCTACGCCGAGAATTTCTGCCGCTTCACAAGTGTTTGCAAAAAGATTGCGGATGATTTGATGATCCATCGTGGGACCCATCACCAGTCCCCCCAGTTCAGGACTGTTACTGGGACCACTCACAAGCCATTCCGGATTTTTGGGATAAGGCACAAGATAACCCGCAAAAAAAAGCGATGCTTCTTTTAAGATCGGGTAAACCACGTTTTTCAAAAAATAGCGATCGCCACCGTACTGGTAATGCCACCATAAATGCTGACAAAGCCACGCGCCCCCTGTTGGCCAGATACCGTGATCGGCATTGTTGATGGGTGCCGCACCCCGCCAAAGATCGGTGTTGTGGTGAACAACCCATCCGTTGAGATTATAATGTTCCTTTGCCACATTTTTCCCGGTTTCCGAAAGATCTTTTACCATATCAAATAAAGCTTCGGCGCACTCGGAAAGACAAGTTGCTTCGGCAGACCAATAATTCATTTCTGTGTTGATATTAAGGGTATATTTACTATCCCACGGCGGCACCAACTTATCATTCCATATACCCTGAAGGTTAGCCGGTTGCGTTCCCTTCCGGGATGAGGAAATAAGAAGATACCGCCCGTACTGAAACAGTAACGAAACCAGGTTAGGGTCTTCATCGTCATAAAAAGATATCAGACGCTCATCGGTAGGCCGGTAGGAAATGTCGGAACATCCCAAGTCGAGCGAAACGCGATTAAAAAGAGATTGGTAATCTTGTACATGTTCATCCCTTAGAATCTTATACGATTTTTTCTCCATGCCGGCCAAATAGTTTCGGCAACGCTCTTCCGGGTTGGCCCCGATATCGTGGTAATTTACGAAACCGGTGGCTGCCACTAAGTATAGCGTGGCATTTTGCGCATTCGAAACTTCAATGAAGGTTTCGTGTCCCAAAAGCCGGCCTCCTTGGTTTTCTACTTTCAATCTGGCTTCAAAAATAAGTTTACTTTCCGGATAAGGATACCCGTCAGGACCCGCTTCTTTATGGTAATTATTGGCTTTACCTCTCAAAATAATTTGATCCCCTTCAACGGAAACTTCAAATTTTGAATGTGGCGAATCCATGCCCACCATAAAATTTAAAGCTCCCTTTTGGGACGATTCTAACCGGATAACCAACGCCTGAGCAGGAAGGGAAGCAAAAATCTCACGCTTGAATTTCACACCGTCGACTTCGTACAAAACCGACGAAACGGCCTTTTCTATATCCAAAACACGTTCATAATGCGTGGCATTTGCGTGATCGGGGAAATTCAGCAAAATATTCCCGAAAGGTTGGTATGCCTGTTGACCAAAAGGTTGCGACATGAAGTATGTGTTGCCCAATGTATGCGCT
>JAAZMQ010000120.1 GCA_012798745.1 Bacteroidales bacterium | reverse complement strand
TTCCAATTCGCGCATAGCTGCAGCACCTGCTCCCGACGCAGCCTGATAAGTAGCAACATGCACTTTCTTGATGTGTGAAATATCTTCAATTGCTTTCAAGGCTACAACCATTTGGATAGTTGTGCAATTGGGGTTGGCAATAATTCCACGTGGACGGTTCAGCGCATCTTCGGGATTTACTTCGGGAACAACCAGCGGTACATCGTCGAACATACGGAAGGCACTGGAATTATCGATCATGATGGTCCCGTGTTTGGTAATCGTTTCCGCAAATTCGAGTGATATGCCGCCCCCTGCCGATACAAAAGCGATATCGATTCCTCGAAAATTATCGTTATGTTGCAGTTCTTTTACTCTTATCGGAGTACCTTTAAAGGTGTATGTAGTGCCTGCACTTCGCGATGATCCAAAAAGGGTAAGCTCATCGATGGGAAAATGCCTTTCTTCCAATATGCGGAGTAATTCTTGTCCCACAGCTCCGCTCACGCCGACTATAGCTACTTTCATTTTTGTATGTAAAAAGGTGTATATTCTTTAATTTGTAATTAAAAATAAGTTTTTAATCAAAAAACTCAGAAGTGCAAAGATAGGAATTCTGTGTGAAAAGTAAAAAGTGTTGACTGACTTTAACTAAGGGTATCGCTTAACCGGCCTACTGATGCCGGTCTGATAACAAATTCAAAGTTCGATTTTTTCAAAGAAAAAGCGCATGTTAATGCGCTTCTCCTCGTGACTCCGACAGGATTCAAACCTGTAACCTTCTGATCCGTAGTCAGATGCTCTATTCAGTTAAGCTACGGAGCCATTTCTTTGTTTTTTTGTGATTGCAAAGATACTATTTTTTGTAGATATTGCAAAAAATAATTTCAGTAAAAATAGCTGTTTATACGAATAACAGCCTAATTATCAATTTTTGCCACTGAAAGCGTATCGTCTTTTAATAATAAAATGCCTTCGTCAACCAAAAAACGAATGACCGTTATGGTTTTTTCGTTTTCAAAAGAGGTGATGCGATTTACCAAATCCGTTAAACGTAAAGGGGTTTGAGTTAATTCGTGCATGAGATCCAGTTTGATCTGATTAAATTCAAAGTTGGATAAACCCGTTTTGTTTTTTTCCAAACATACATCGCAACGGCCGCAGTCGCTGTGATTTTTTTCATCAAAGTAGGTAAGCAATATGCGATTTCGGCACACGTGGTCGTTTTTTACATAATCAATCATGCCTTTGATGCGATTTTTGAAACGCCGTTTCCGATCTTCATAAACCGGTTTGGGAATTCTTACGAATTGATTTTCTTCACGTCCTGTGGTAAAAACGATAAATGGGGTTTTTTTCTGTGGGATGTAACGTATATAACGTAATCGCGACAATTGCAAAAGCATTTGGTAGATTTCTTCGCGCGATTTCCCCGTTCGGGTAGCAAGCAGCGATTCGTCGATATAGACATCCTCCGAAAATATGCCGGTATAATTGCGTAAAAGTATGTGAATTAATTCATCGTATTCTTTATCGAGCTTTAAAGAATACAATTCGTCACGGTAAATCAAAAATTGCACACGAGAGCGGGTGTCGATTTCTTCGGTGTATTCGATATAACCCGAAAGTTCAAGAATTTTCAGGGCATGATGTGTCTGTAAAAAAGGGAAACGGAAGCGTTCGCAAAAATCGTAAAGATTGAAATCGTATACATTGTTATATCCCGAGCCGACGGCAATCTGATAATAATTGCCCAGTGCTTCGTATATCCGAACAATAAATTCTTTTGGCGGAAAGGCGTCGGTAATTCGTTTTTTTAATTTTACTGAATCAGCCTTTTCGTATAAAATTATTGCATAAGAACGTTTTCCGTCACGTCCTGCTCTTCCTGCTTCCTGATAATATTCTTCCAATGAATTAGGGAGATCATAATGCACCACAACACGTACGTCGGGTTTATCGATTCCCATACCAAAGGCGTTTGTTGCAACGATTACCCGAAATTGATCTTGTTTCCAGGCATCTTGTTTGTAAATTTTCTCTTCATATGATAGCCCGGCATGAAAATAGTCGGCAGAGATACCGGCTTTTTGCAATGCTTTTGCTATTTGCTTTGTTCCCTTTCTGCTCCGAACATATACAATTGCTTTGCCCGGAACAGATTGAAGGATATGAACCAGTTCTGTGATTTTATTTCCGGTATTCCGAACAACGTAGGAAAGATTTTTTCGTTCGAAACTTCTTCGAAAAACATTTTTTTCTTTAAAAAGCAGCTTTTCCTGAATATCGTTGACAACCTCTTTGGTAGCTGTGGCGGTAAGTGCCAACACAGGAACATCGGGGAGGAGAGTGCGAATTTCGGCAATTTCGAGGTACGATGGGCGGAAGTCGTAACCCCACTGCGAAATGCAGTGCGACTCGTCCACAACAATCAAATTTACATTCATGGCTTGCAGTTTCGCCCTAAAAATGTCGTGCGACAGTCGTTCGGGTGAAACATAAAGAAATTTAAAGTCGCCAAAAATGCAGTTTTCAAGATTCGTAATGATTTCTTCGCGCGACATTCCCGAATATACGGCAGCAGCTTTTATTCCTCGTTCACGAAGGTGATCAACCTGGTCTTTCATAAGGGCAATGAGCGGTGTTATTACCAGACAAATACCTTCTTGTGCCATTACCGGCACCTGAAAAGTGAGCGATTTTCCACCACCTGTAGGCATCAATCCCAACGTGTCTTTTCGTTCCCAGACCGATTGAATGATTTCCTCTTGTAAGGGTCTGAAAGTATCGTATCCCCAATATTCTTTGAGTATTTCGTGAAACAATTCCGATTGCATGACTGAGACAATGTTCATTTATTGCTTTTCCTTATATCCTTTATCATCAGTTGGGTATAAGTATTATTGCCATGAGTGTTTTCTTCGATTGTATAACAAATATCGACCGATTGTTTTTCTTTTAGTAGTGGGAAAGAATTTTCTTGACAAAAAGCAATGGCCTGCATAGGCAGTGTTATGGTTGGGTCCACAATTTCCATTTTTATATGTTGAAGGTCTCTGCCTACTAGTTTGCTGCCACCTGAATCCGTTACGTTTCGGGTTAAGAAAACGGGATTTTCGTTTTCGGGGCCGAAGGGTTGAAAAAGTGCCAGATCATTTATGAATTTCGGGGTGATTTTATCAAAAGTAATTTCACCTGCAATTCTGATTTTAGGCTGCATCATGCGTGCTTCAATTTCATCAAACGAAATAATGCTGAAGCGACGTTTGAATTCTTCCAAATTTTCTTCTTTTAGGGTTAATCCTGCAGCATAAGTATGTCCCCCAAAATTTTCCAAAATATCCTTGCATGATTCAATAGCTTTGTAAACATCGAAACCGGGAACCGATCGAGCTGAGCCCGTAATCATATTGTTGGATTTGGTTAACACAATAGTAGGGCGGAAATATCGTTCTGACAGTCGCGATGCAACGATTCCCACAATTCCTTTATGCCATGTTTCGTTATAGAGAACAATGCTTTTTTGTCCGTTAATATTTAATTGGTTTTCAATATATGCTATGGCCTCATCGGTAATTTTCTTATCAAGTTCGCGACGGTTTTCATTGTATTTATCGATGTTTTTGCTCTTAATTCTTGCCGAAGCGATATCATTTGCTAATAATAAATCCACTGCTTCTTTGCCGTTCATTATTCTTCCCGAAGCATTAATTCGTGGGCCGATTTTGAAAACGATATCGTTAATGGTGATTTTTCTTCGGGTCAAACCACAAACTTCGATGATGCCTCGTAATCCGAAACTTGGATTCGAATTGAGTTGTTTCAGGCCGTGATGCATTAATATGCGGTTTTCTCCTGTGATGGGAACGATATCCGAAGCAATACTTACGGCTACCAGATCGAGTAAAGGTTCTATTTCTGAAAAGGGTAAATTGTTTCTGGCTGAGAATGCCTGAACGAGTTTAAACCCTACGCCGCAACCCGACAATTCTTTATAGGGATAATTTGAATCGGGTAGTTTGGCATCAACAACAGCCACAGCATCGGGAAGTTGGTCGTCGGGCATGTGATGATCGCAAATGATAAAATCGATGCCTTTCTCTTTGGCATACGCAATCTTATTGATGGATTTAATGCCGCAATCGAGCGAAATAATAAGTTTTACACCTGTGGCAACGGCATAATCGATTCCTTGAAACGATATGCCGTACCCTTCATCGTACCTGTCCGGAATGTAATAATCGATATTATTCGTTATTCTGCGCAAAAACTTGTAAACCAGTGAAACGGCTGTTGTGCCATCCACATCGTAATCTCCGTAAATCAAAATTCTTTCCTTGTTCCCAATAGCTCTTTCAATGCGTTTGACCGCTGTTTCCATGTCGGGCAACAAAAAAGGATCATGCAAGTCGTCTAATGAAGGATGAAAAAACTTGTAAGCTTCTTCTTTTGTTGATATTCCTTTCTGTAAAAGCAGCTCTGCGAGTACGGGGTCGATGTTAAATTCTTGCGCTAATTCATTTTTCTTATTTTTTTGGTCGTGTGTAAGGGTTAAATAATTCCATTTGTAAGTCATTTATATCGTTTTTTTCTTTCTCTCGAAAAACCAAAAGTATATTCCCTAAACGGGAGAACAACTTCACACTAATGTTTAGCTACAATAGCGATGTTGTTTTAAACAAAAATATTATCTTTTATCTTGTAAAGATACTATAATTTTCCCGATAACGGATA
>JAAZMQ010000119.1 GCA_012798745.1 Bacteroidales bacterium | reverse complement strand
CTGTTAAATTTTACTAAGAAAACAACCGGATTCCCGGGAACATTCCATCTTCCGATTCTTATTTGCAGCTGCTGATTCCTGTATGCATAATCTTTCCAATCGGAATAAAGATCGGGGTCTTCCGTAAACCAGGGGCTCTCTTTTTCTATCCATACATCCGGTCCGATAAAAATAATACGATCCTTGTATAATTCCTGAAGTGAATTTGCTCGTGTAGATAATACCGTATAAATACCCCCCACTTTGTTACATACTTCCCAGCTTGTTTCAAAAATATAATCGGGAGCGTACCTTGTGTCTATTTGCATAAATTAAAAATATTCTGATCTCAAAACGTGCAAAGATATGAATTTCTTATCAATAGAAAAGGTTAATCGTGGGCTAAAATAATGAAAAATATATCGAAAAAGATTATCTTTGTATTCTGAATTTGATTGTTCACGATTTTGGATATTGCTCAACTTCAACAGATCGTAGAAAAACATCCTAATATAACGGCTGCAGCCGACTTACTTAAAAAAATACAGGTTTTATCGGTAAGACGGTTGCACGGATCGTCGTGCGCCATGTTTGCCGCAGGGATGTTTCATAAATTTCCCCAAACCTATCTTTTCATTCTGAATGACGCAGAAACAGCCGGCTATTTTTATCACGATCTTACGCAAATCATTGGCACAAAAGACGTATTATTTTTCCCTTCGGCATACAAACGTGCAGCAAAATACGGACAAATCGATCCGGCAAACGAAATTTTGCGTACCGAAACATTAAATCGGCTCCAAAGCAAACAATTCCCTTTCATCCTCGTAAGTTATCCCGATGCATTAGCAGAAAAAACGGTTTCGGGAGACATTCTTCAAAAAAATACCCTACGCTTGTCGGTTGGAGAACGAGTCGATCGTTCATTTGTTTCGCAAGTGCTCGATTCGTACCGGTTTCAATATGTAGATTATGTTTATGAACCGGGGCAATATGCTGTAAGAGGAAGCATTCTAGACGTATTTTCCTTTTCAAGTGAATATCCTTTCAGGATCGATTTTTTTGGTGATGAAGTAGAAACCATTCGAAGTTTCGATGTAGAAACCCAACTTTCGAAAGAAAAGTTGAACGACATATCCATTGTGCCCGAATTAGGTCTTTCCCAATCGAAAAATGCCACACTTTTCGACTTGCTTCCCCCCGAGTCAATCATCGGAATAGAAGATATTCAATGGATAACGAGCCGGATAGAATCCATCAACGAAGATGAATTGCACATTGATCCGCAAGAAGTTGACTTTGTGAAAGCCGACCTCATTTCGAAAAACGAATTTCTTTCGGCTATAAAACCTTTCAAGCACATCCGATTCGATTCCAACATATCGGATATATCCGGTATACCCGATGCCTCTTTAGATTTCCATACTTCTCCTCAGCCCCTTTATCATAAAAATTTCGAATTGCTGAGCGAATCGATGCATCATTTCTTGGATCAGGGGTATACCATTTATATCCTGAGTGACAGCGAAAAACAACAAAAAAGACTACACGATATCTTTGAAGATCGGGGCGAAAATATTGCGTTTATACCCGTCAATAAAACCCTACACGAAGGTTTCTCTGACGAAACCTTGAAAATATGCTGTTTCACCGATCACCAGATTTTTGATCGTTTCCACAAATACAGCTTAAAATCCGACAAAGCCCGTTCTGGAAAAATCACTCTCACACTCAAAGAATTAAATCAACTTCAGTTTGGCGACTACGTCGTTCACATGGATCACGGCATCGGTAAATTTGCCGGTCTGGTACGTTTACGCATCGGCGACCAGGTGCAGGAAGTGATCAAACTCACATACCAAAACAACGATGCGGTATTTGTATCCATTCATTCCCTTCATAAGATCTCGAAATACAAAGGTAAAGAAGGCGACCCCCCTCGGCTTAGCAAATTGGGTTCCGGAGCATGGGAAAGGGTAAAGGAACGCACCAAATCGAAAATCAAAGACATTGCCCGCGATTTAATCAAACTCTATGCCCAACGTCAAAACGAAAAAGGATATGCTTTTTCAAAAGACACGTATCTGCAAAACGAGCTGGAAGCTTCCTTTATGTATGAGGATACTCCCGATCAGCTGAAGGCCACACAAGACGTAAAAAACGATATGGAAAGTGAGCAACCGATGGACAGGTTAATTTGCGGTGATGTGGGTTTCGGAAAAACAGAAATTGCTATACGGGCCGCATTCAAAGCCGCCACCGACGGCAAACAAACGGCAGTGCTCGTACCCACCACAACACTTGCTACCCAACATTACCATACATTCCGCGAACGACTGGCAAACTTCCCGGTAAAAGTAGATTACCTGAGTCGGGCACGATCATCGAAAGAACAAAAAGTTATTTTGAAAGAACTGAAAGAAGGAGAAATCGATATCATTATCGGCACACATCGCTTGGTAGGAAAAGATGTAAAGTTTCACGATCTGGGCTTGCTGATTATTGATGAAGAACAAAAATTCGGCGTTTCCAGCAAAGAGAAGCTCCGTAAAATGAAAGTAAACGTCGATACGCTTACCATGACGGCTACTCCCATTCCACGGACACTGCAATTTTCGCTGATGGGTTCACGCGATCTTTCCATCATTAACACACCGCCTCCAAATCGTTATCCGGTGCAAACAGAGGTGCACACTTTCGATATGGAACTCATCAAGGATGCCATCAACTTCGAAATCAGTCGTAATGGACAGGTTTTCATCGTAAACAACCGCATTCAATTTCTTTATGAGTTGGAAGCACGGATAAAACGAGAAATTCCCGATATCCGCACTGCTGTTGGTCACGGACAAATGGATCCAAAAAAACTCGAAAAAATCGTTTCCGATTTTATCGATCAAGAGTATGACGTGCTTCTTGCAACTACCATCATCGAGTCGGGTATCGATATACCTAATGTCAATACCATTATTGTTATCAATGCTCAGG
>JAAZMQ010000118.1 GCA_012798745.1 Bacteroidales bacterium | reverse complement strand
CAATGATGGCTAAGATCTCAAAGGGAAGTTCTTTCAAAGGTATGTTGAAATACGTCATCGATGAAAAGAAAAAGACGCAAATACTCGATACGGACGGGTTACGGCTGAAAGACCTGTCTTCCGTCATCGACGGTTTTGTGACGCAGGCAGGGATGAACAGCAGGGTATCTAAACCGGTCGGGCACATCTCCCTGGATTTTTCCACACAGGACAAAGAGAAGCTAACCAACCAGCTTATGGTGAAGATCGCACGGGATTATATGCAGCGCATGGGTATCACCGATACACAATATATCATTGCCAGGCATTTCGACAGGGAGCACCCGCATATCCATTTGGTATTTAACAGGATTGACAATAACGGCAAGACCATTTCCGACAGTAACGACCGCTACCGGAGCGAGAAGATCTGCAAGGAATTGACGGAAAAGTACGGGTTGTATTTCTCCTCCGGAAAAGAAAATGTGAAGCAGCACCGCCTGCGTGAACCGGACAAGACTAGATATGAGATATACGAAGCCCTTAAAGCATCCGTCCCGAGGTGCAAGGATTGGAAACAGTTGATGCGGGAACTTGACAGGGCAGGGATTAAGACTGAATTCAAAACCAAAGGGAATACCAGCACCGTAGAGGGAGTAAAGTTTAGAAAGGGAGGGTACACGTTCAACGGCTCGAAAGTGGACAGGATGTTTAGCTATTCGAAAATCGACTACAAATTGAAGCAGAATGCCCAACAGTCCATGCAGCAGGAGCAGATACAATTGAGATCAGAAACGGTACAGATAGGAGCAGAATCCATTGTGTCTGGATTGGGAGGACTGTTCGACATCCGGCCTACAAGCGGGGACAATGACGATCAGGCATACCTGTATCGGCAACTGAAGAAAAAGAAGAAACGCAGGCCCGGACGGCAGATGTAGCCTGTCCGGTACAAGGATTTGAATGCATGAATGTATGAACAAATCAAAGCATGAATGCGTGAATGCACCAAAACGTCAAAGCATAGATGCAAGAATGCAATAACACATCAAAAAATGAAAAATATAGAGATAAGTGAAGTATATACACTTTTTGAAGAAATCAGGGAGCTTGTAAAGGCCGGGAATAAAAGTAACGCCACCATCCAAACCATCCAACCCAGAATAGAACTGCCGGATTTATCGGCCATCGACGAGTTATCCGCTAAACTGGATGAGGCCATTGGAGAGATCCACAAACCCAAAAGGACGGAGCACCACCATATTTTCAGTATTGCTTCCAATAAAATATTTTTCGGGGTAATCGGATTGTGTATCATGTGCATCTTTCTTTTTTTCACCGTATTCAACCAGCGGAAAGAAATCACTACCTACAAAGACAACGATTTAAAATATCGTTACATTCAAATACAGGGAGAAATCACACCTGCAGGAATAATCGATCTGGATAGTATTTTCGAGAACCGCAGGGATAGTGTGAGGATAATCCGCCAGCAGGTGAAACAGTACGAAAAGGCTATTATAGAGAAAGCCAAACGGTTGGAAAGGGCACAGTTCAAAGAATAGGAAGCGGAGCGGCTGAGAAAGGAAGCTGAATTTCTGAAATTTAGGTAATATTTATAGTAAATATTTCATGTATCTAATCGATCCCCCTCACTGGCACGAAACCTGCCAGTGAGGGGGGGATATGCTACGTAAAGCTATTTATTTAGGATTTTGTTCTATTCTAAAATAACTTCCTGTATCAAGGTTTATTAATTGAACGAGCAAAACTTTTTTTTCTTTTGATGTATTTTCAGTAATGTCAACCGTGATAACAGTCGGTTCATTCTTATTCTCTGGACTTTCAGATGTTATAGAAAAGAATGAGCCTGTTATCTCTGTTACCCATTTATTGTTTACCTTTTTTGTCTCATATGAGAATGACGTGTCTGTTATATCTTCATCGTGATTAATTTTATAGAACTTTCCGGTAGAAAGGTCCGCAATAGTGTCGTTGTATTGTACATCTTGAAACGTCCAATTGCTCTTTTCCGTTCTCATTACAATTTGAGTAGCTTCCGGCGACAAATCTTTATAAACATTCGGAGTGATGAATTCAATTTTTTCGCCTTCAAGAGGGCCCTGGCAACTTACACTGAATAGATAAAGTATAAATGCCATCAAATATTGAATATCTTTTGCAAAGATTTTTTTTATCATAGCTGTTTGAGTAATAATATAATTATTTTTTTTCAACTGAGAGAGTTTTTAATAAACGTGGATACCTGTTCGAGTACATCGGGTCTGTACTTTCAGGGCTATTATCATTTCTATTAGGCGGGTAATCATATGCCCACCTGGTGTTCCCATCGGCAAACCATCCATTATGAGATCCGTTCCATCCCCAATTAAAATGAAGATAATAAACATATGCGGTGTTGTCGGATGAAGATCGTGTTCCACGTCCGCCTGATCCGCCGCCTCTTCCATTTCTGTTATTTTCTAAAACTCGTTTTACATATGCATCGCAAACCCAGGCATGACCTTTAAAGAGGTTTGGGGCATTTAAAATATCGCTATCCTTATACCCGCTGATATACACTGGGTTTTTTCTATCTAATTGGTATGCTATTTCAGTGAGAGAAAAATTTGAACTTTTCACCTTATAACCTACACTTTCAAAAAAATCTTTTGGCCCGGGATACATATCTACTTTTGTGAGTATTTTTGGATGAGACCCGTCTTTACCATAAACCATAGATACACCGTTGCCAATTGTTCTTATAAATTGCCCCATTGTTTCAGGGTATAAAACAGGGTCTGCAAGCTTATTCCAATCATTATAATTAGACATTTTTTTATGATAATATAAAATTTGCCCGATAGCTATGGCTACGCATCCTGCGGGGGCATTCCCATTTGAATAATTTGATCCGACATTAGGGGTAGCATTGTTGAAAGGGGGACCCTGATGCCAATTCGTTTTTATTAAACACAGTTCTTCACCAACTCTACCGGTAATCCTTCCAGACTCACCAACCCCTATGCGAGTTTGGGAATAGTCTGTAATATCTTCCCATCCTAATGGGTCATAATATTCAATGATTGTGTCATTTAAAGTATCTTTTATTTGTCCTTTCACGTATTCGAACCAAAACGATAAATCTGAATTATTATTTATATCATCTTGATACAGGTTGTTTTGGTCAGCAAAACCTAAGACCGGATATGTTACCGAAGAACCACTAACCAATGTAAAACCGTCTTCAAAATTTACCAAGTACATTAAAGTATCATTATCTTCAATGATACATTCTGTTTTTTGAATCTCATTGTCTTTTCCCGAACGTAATTCTGCATTGCCGTTTTCTTGCATAAATTGCATTGCGATTTTTCTTGCTACGTCTAATGTAATATTTACATTTTCACTTGTGACAACCTCATTATTTTCAGAGAATTCATCACTTTCATTGTCTAAATTGCCTGTAATAAGGTCTTCGTTACATGCTGTAAAAGATATAAACAGCATAATAATAACGATAAAATAATTGATTTTTTTCATAACTATTAATTTGTAACTACTCAGGTTCCCTTTTCCTGACCAATGATGAAGAATGCCGCAGGGTTGTCAACATCCTGTTGTAATTTTTTTGAATTTTTCCTCATGCCGCTATCCCTGCATTGAAGTTGTTATATATCAGCTTATTGTGGGCTATTTGGAGGGCATTGCAGGCCCTCCAAAAATTTTGGAATGACCCTCCGAAAGAAAGGGCGCAGGTCTTGCCAAAATGTCTGGAAACATCCTTTAATCCGCTGGTGCACAAATCATTAAATTTGCACAGATCCATTATTTTCCCGATCTTTGTGGAGGTATGAAAAAGAACTTTAATACAGGACTTGGAAAGAGTGTCGAAGCAGACCGGGTAAAGCTCTCCCGGCGGCGCAGGCAGATCCTTCGGGAACTCGGCCTTTGCGAAGAGCTTGACTCCACAGAACTGGCAGAGCGGCTGCTGGTGCAGGCGAAGATCAACAGGGCTCTTGTCAAAACCCTTGAGGAGAAGGACAGGGAACTTGCGCGGATGGATCTTATTCTTTCTGTCCGTGACAGTGAAATAAAAGTCAAAGAGGCTCGTATTGCCGAGTTTGCATCCCATGTTGCCGAACTCGGGAGTGGCAGGAAACCCGTCATAAAGAATAGCACGAACAGTAGCGTCCCGCCCTCCGGGAATCCAATTGGCATCCGGCATACACAGTCCCAGCGCAAGCCTTCCGGCAGGAAGTCCGGTGGGCAGAAAGGCCATTCGGGGAGCACCCTGCTCCAATCCGAAAATGTAACGGAAACCCAACAGTGGTACCCCGTCTCCGTGTGTCCGGAATGTGGAAAGCCGCTGGAGATGGACGCTGCGATCGTCAGCGCCACACGCCAGGTGGTGGACATTCCGCTTCCGATTGCGGCCACGGTTGTCAACCACATGACGATGCAGGTCAAGTGCTCCTGCGGGCATTGCAGCAAGGGGCAGTTTCCGGAAGAGGTGAATGCTCCCGTATCCTTCGGCCCCAACATCATGGCGATGACATCCTACCTCAGCACTTACCAAAATGTTCCGTTCAAGCGACTCACCCATCTGTACGAGACCATCTTCGGACTCCACATCAGTGAAGGCTCCGTATCGAACATGCTGAAGGCCATGCGGAAATTCTCCAAAACGCCCTACGAAATGATCCGTCAGAAAGTTGCAGAAGGAAAGGTTGCCGGGGCGGACGAAACCGGAATCAACGTGAACGGGAAAAATAACTGGCTCTGGGCTTTCCAGAATGCCGTAGCCACCTTCCTCGCCTTTGACAGCAGCAGAAGCCACCATGTGATCAACAAGCACTTTACCGGGGAAGAGCAAGGTAATATGGTATGGGTCACTGACCGACTTCCGGCCTACTTCATGGGAGACGTGGGGATGGAGGATCACCAGATATGCATTGCCCATCTGTTGCGGAACCTTACCTACACGATGCAGGCCTTTCCGGATGATCCATGGAGCCTTGACATGCTCGACCTGCTGCGGGACTCCGTCCATCATCGCAATGAAAATGACATTGGAGAAGCGGTCAGGAAAGATATGGAAGAAAGACTGGACAAGCTGCTCGAAAGACCTTCGGTTTACACGAAAGAAGACGGGGAGAATAATGAACTTGATAAACTCAAAAAAGGCATTACCAAACACCGGGACTATATCTTTACCTTCCTCACCAATCCCGCTGTTCCTCCCACGAATAATGACTCCGAGAAGGCATTGAGACCGGCCAAGACCAAATTGAAAGTCAGCGGGTGCTTCCGCTCCGAGGAAGGAGCCGGGAACTATGCTACCGTTGCCTCCGTCATCCAAACAGCGGTCAAGAACGGACAGAACCCCTTTGAGGTCCTTCGGGTTATTGCATCCCTTGCTAAAGCGTAGTTTCGAGTATAGCATAGTTATTGACGAGTAGTCAGGACTCTCTGTCTATGACAGGGGGTACCTGAGTAGTTACAAAAAATCTCATTTACTGCCAGTTCAGTAAAGAAAGAGTTCAGTTCAGAACAATTAACGTCATATTCAGGGTTAAGCGTAACCTCTGATTTTATCAACCATTGTGGCATTTATCGCCGGCTGGAACATCTTTT
>JAAZMQ010000117.1 GCA_012798745.1 Bacteroidales bacterium | reverse complement strand
AATTGGAACACGTTTTTTGGGGTTGTTTGGTTTCACACGAGATAGGGATTAAAACCGTTAATCCTAACACAATGCATACCGCCAAGCGGTTAAATGGAGTTGATACTTTCATAATCATTAAAAATACAGTTGTTATTTAAAAAAAGTTATATGCTTAATTTTATGTGCTTGTTTAATTAGTAATTCCATACTTAATATTTCCCATGATTTTGAATTCCTTTTGTTACCATGCGATAGGCAGCATTATACTTCTAATTTGAATTGCGAACATTTGAACCCGGAACAAATTTATATGATAATTTTCAATCGACATCCGGACAGATAAAAAATAAGCATCAAAACCACTGCAATTTTGCGCCTTTGAACAAGCTTGGTTCCAAGGGCCTATTTCAATAATAATTAATGGTTCACTTTATTAATTTAAAGGACATAGGATGGCAGTTGGTTTTTTGATATCCGTAAAGATAAGGTATTTTATGGAATACACACCCGGGAAAACTTTTTTCGGTCGGGGAATATTCTGCCTTGAGATGCGAGGTTCGAATTACAGACGCATATTTCGGGCAGCTGAAAGCTGATAGACAGCCATGAGAAAATTGAATTTTTCGCCTCCACGTTAAGTTCAAATTAGAAGTGCGAATTTCCTGCTAAGTTTTATACAGGTTTTTAAAACAAAATTTTTGTGAATTTAAAAATAAAATCATATTTTTGAAACGTGTAGGAAAGTCCAAGTTGTTTATGAACAACCTTCTAAATCTAGACACTTTATTTTTAAATTTTACAAATATGAAAACGTTGAATGCCTTTTTGTGTTTTCTTTTATTTGCTTTAATGATTTCAAGAGTTCCCGGCTATGGGCAAGACAGTTTGCTTTGTGTAGGATATTATTGGAGTGAAGATGAAGCGAATCGGAAGATGAAAGAATTTGCCGCCACATGGAATGATCGCGAGTCATGGGAAAAACGGGCAGCCATCATAAAGGAAGGCATCGTGAAGGGGATGAAACTGGATCAGATGCCCGATATAAAAGGAAATTTTAATGCCCGGATCACCAACACGCGGGAATTAGATGGTTATATTGTTGAAAATATCCGGATTGAAAGTTTCCCGGGGTTTTATATTACGGGTAATATTTATCGACCTGCTTGGAGCAAAGGGAAAAATGCGGCAATACTTTGCCCTCACGGACATTTGAAAGATAAACGGTTAAAAGAAGATGTTCAGTATCGGAGTGCGGTCTTGGCCCGAATGGGGGCTGTGGTGTTTGCTTATGATATGGTCGGGCATGGCGATTCACACCAGGTTGATTCTCATGAAATCCCGATTGCCATGCTTCTGCAAACATGGAATAGTAAACGGGTTCTCGAATATTTATTGTTGCGTCCTGATGTGGATTCGCAAAGGATTGGGATGACCGGGGGGTCTGGAGGTGCCACTCAAACTTTTTTGCTTGCGGCGATTGATGACCGCATTGCTGCATCTGTTCCTTGTGTACAGGTTTCGGCACATTTTTTTGGAGGGTGCATTTGCGAAAGCGGGATGCCGATTCATAAAAGTGCCCATCATCAAACCAATAATGTGGAAATTGCTGCATTGTGTGCCCCGCGTCCAATGTTGGTCATTTCCAATGGAAATGACTATACCCGAAATACGCCTCGTGTGGAATATCCTTATATTCAACGCGTTTACGCCTTATATGATGCGGAACATAGGGTTGAAAATGTTCATTTTCCTGCGGAAAGGCATGATTATGGTTATTCCAAACGGGCAGTCATGTATAATTTTTTTGCTCATCACTTGAAATTGAATTCCGATAGAGTAAGTTGGACCCCAACTGTAAACGAAGATTTTGTCACCATTTTGCCTCCTGAGGAATTAAGAGTGTATACAGAGGATAATCCTATGCCGGAAGATGCCCTCATGGGCAATCAAGCCATAATGGATTATTTAAATTTAAAATGAAAAATTTGGTTATGTTCTTTCCGCCACCCATTGGCCTACTTATCTTTCGTTGGATGATTTTAAGCGTTTCACCTTGTTGACGTCATATTCCGCTCGAATCACGCAAAGGGCACGAAGAATATTTTAAATACGTGGCCAAACAGTTTTTTGAATATTTAGCAAATCGAAAGATGCCCGATTGGGAAATTTCCAATACCTTAGCAAAATATTACATTACGACAAAAGCCGTTGAAATTGCCAAAGAGGAAAATTGATGCAATCCGCGTTTTCCGATTATTATGATTCGTCCTCTATGTT
>JAAZMQ010000116.1 GCA_012798745.1 Bacteroidales bacterium | reverse complement strand
AGTTCGAGAGAACGCAAAAAAACGATCTGATTATCGATGCTTATAACGCCAATCCCACCAGCATGAGGGCAGCGTTGGATTTTTTCGTAAAAATCCCTTCAGCTTTGCCAAAGGCTGTTATCGTAGGCGAAATGAAAGAATTGGGAGATATCAGCAAGGAAGAGCATGCCGATCTGTTGAAATTTATTTCCGAGCAGCCGTTTGCTAAAACGTATCTGGTGGGTGAAATTTTTAACGAATCGGATCCCCCTTTTCCGGTTTTCAATACAGTGGAAGAATTGATTGCCGAGCTGGAAGAACATCCGCTCGAAGGCCATTATGTCTTGCTCAAAGGATCGCATGCTGTCCAGCTGGAAAAAGCAATTCCGCATTTATAGTATTTATATGTAACTCGCTAAAAGTGCTTATTATTGCCGTGACATGATGATTGGTAAATTAAGTCGGCGAGTTAAAGCAGATTGTTTCACTCAAATTTTACGTTTAATATCACTATTTCCGATTGAGTGCCGATGCGGTGTTGCGATCCGGCAAGTCCGAGTCCCGATGTAACAAATATATGGGTGTTTTCTTTCTTTTTGTACCCGTGAGAAACCTCAAAAACAAGGTCTGCAATGAGATTGCCGGGGAACGATTGGCCGCGGTGTGTATGTCCATAGAGAGCGATATCTACACCGGCACATACTTCTTCGTTCAAATCGATGGGATTGTGTTTGAGTACAATTATGGGGAGTGCCGTATTCACGTGCTGTTCACGAAGAATCTGCTTCAATGGTTTTCGTTGAGGTGCTTTGAGATCTTCCCGCCCGATCACATAAAAAGCGCTGTCGATGAGTACGGCCGAATCGCGCAACATGATGATACCTGCCACATTGTTGAGCCAAGCAATTTTTTCTTCCGCTTCGTATCGATACTCATGATTCCCCGGGCATGAATAGACTCCCAACGGCGCATGCAATTGTCGCAATTCTTCCTCCATATGTTGCTGAAGAACAGGATTAATTCCGGCATCGATGATATCGCCCACAAAAAGAATGAGGTCGGGATGCTGAGCCATAATCAGATCGACGTATTTTTTTGCATATTTCTTGTCGATCAAGTATCCGAGATGCACATCACCTACCATGACAATACGCAGCGAGTCAATATCCCCTGCTTTCTTGTTTACGGTAATATTTACGTGTTCAACCGCAGGATGGTTAAAATTGTAATTTCCCCACCCGAGCATTGCTGATTCGAGTAGCAAAATAAGAATAAAGGTGTGCGCTTTATGTTTCTTTTCTTTTTCGGGTTGATACCAATCAGGAGATGCTTTCTTTTTTCGAATATAAAAAATCAAATCAGAAATCCATACGAATGGGATGGCGTAAAACAGAAAAAGCATCCAGGTGGTACCCATCGTGCGGGTGAAATGCACAAAGGCGTAAGGGAGGTGGTTGCGGAAAATCAAACCGGTAATATAAAGGATAAATTCAATACCGAACACAGCAACAAATAGAATACGCCAGTTTTTGCAGTTGGCCAGCGTTTTCCATCCTCTCCAAAAAGCATAGATATTTAAAGTAAGATAGATGATTAATACATTGATAAATACCCTCATCTTTTAAATTCTCTCCATATTTAAAAAAACATAATTGACTCGAAAATGTTTTTGTGTTTTTTGATTTTTGTTGAGAAACTGTTCATTTTTATAATGAGAGAAAAAAGCTCACCCATAACGGAACGGAAAAATCGATAATTATTCCATGAAAAAGGGCTACCATCACATACTCCGATCCCGAAAATTTTGTGATTATGGGCAAGGTGGTATCCATTGTAGTAGCGCCACCGGCACAAATCGGTGCCAATTTACCGAAATACTTTACCATCCAAGGAGCAAACACAAGCACGAAGAATTCGCGTATGATATTTGCCAGTAAAGCAACTGTTCCCAATTCGGCTCCGCGATATTCCGAAATAAGAATACTCGACAGCGAATAGTATGCGAATCCTGATCCTACGCAAAGGCAATCGGTAAGCGAGCGGTGGGGCAGCAAAAAACTTGCTAATATAACGGCAGCAAATGTTCCAATGGTTGTGGCTGCGGGAACAAGCATGATTTTAAAACCGAGCGATTTTACCACCGAAAAGAGATGCTTGCTCGATCCGATCTGGATTCCAACGAAAAACAGAAGAAGGTACAATATTCCTTTTGCCATATTGTCCGGAATGAACAATTCGGGTATCCATCCCACAAGGGCAAGCACAATGCCCAAGGCAAAGACAAGCAGATAAATCAGGGAATCCCTCATGACTCTTTATCTTTTTTTCGGAAGAATTTTCGGTATACCCAAGCTGCGCAGAGTACGCTTCCCAGTGTAGCAGCTGCGGCGATTACAAAGGCATCCAGTCCGATGAACCGAAAATTAGCGATCACTTGTTCATTTGTTCCGACGGATAAACCCAGGGAAAACAACAGCAACGCAATAAGAACCCCGATGATTTTCCCCGTGTATCGTGTAGCGGGAATGTTTCGGGCAACATATCCTACTGCCATACCGGACACTATGACCAGAAAAATAGTGAGCATGGTTTCACAGCTTCTTTATAATTTGAATCAGTTCGTTGCCAATTCCGATTTTATACCCTTGTGAAACGTAGACTAACCTGCCAAATGTGTCGGCTATAACTACGATAGGCAGATTGTTAGCCGATGCCAAATTCAGGTTCTTTACCAGTTGATTGGTAATGCTGCTGTCTTTATCGATGCCGAAAGTGATGGTTGAGGGCAATTCCGTGAAATCGGCTTTATCGAACCGTTTCCATTGGTCTTCGTCCGGGAACAAAAGAATAATGCCCCTGTTCCAGCTTTCGAAATCGGTTTTCAGTCGCGCAAGATCCCGCAGAAAATGGTTCGAAGGTTCTTGACCGGCACCTAGAATTCCTACGATGAAATATCCTCGGCCGGTAGTGGCAAGGATCGATTGTGGGTTGGATTTATTTTCCGGCAAAAACAAGGCTTCGGGATCCATTTCGCCGATAACCTGAATATCTTTATCGTCTCTGCGCAAAATCAAATCCACGGGTGTGGTTTTTCCTTCTTCAATGTTGAAGGTTGTAATGCGTGCAAGAACTTTTCCATTTGCCATGCGTGTTCCGGTGATAAGTATGTAGTAACCCTCTTCAATTTCCACAGGTTGTTGAAAGAAACTTTGCAAGCTGATAGTCGATTCCGCTCCTTCGGTGTTGCGGAAGTTCAGGCGATGCATGCTTCCTCCGGCAATTTTGGCAATGGTGAAATGGGTATCGTACAGCGGATTTTTCAATGTTTGCGAGGGGGTATAGTTGAGCTGTAAAAAGCCTTTTGGTGCAGCAGCCTTTGCTTCGCCGGCATCAAAATTTACGTCGTGCCACCGGTTATTGTGATAATATT
>JAAZMQ010000115.1 GCA_012798745.1 Bacteroidales bacterium | reverse complement strand
TGATTCTGCTGCCCTTCCAAACTGTTTCGCACATTGTTGTAGTTGATATTGCCGCGTATGCCGAAGTCGATAATGTCTGAACGGTAGTTTAGTCCCAAGGTTTGAGCAAGGTTGGTGCGTCGGCTCAAATTGGATTCATTATTAGAGAAACCGTTGGTTTGACTATAACCGCCGTAAGTCATGGAAAAGATGGAGAACTTGATGTTTCTGAGCGGCACATTGAAATTGAGCCGTCCGTTAGTATTCCAGTTACCGTCGACATTTTTGTAGGTGGTTTCTTTCCTTCCGGTTTCACGGTCGGTAAACGTTGATGAGACAATGTCGTTGAACGTATAGCCTGCGTTGCCGAAAAAGGTAATGGAACTGCTTTTTTCGGGGATAAAATTCATATAGCGGATGTTTAACCGGTGGTTGAACGAAGGCTTCAGGTCCGGATTTCCATAGGTGATGTTCAGCGGGTCGGAAACATCCCTAACCGGTGAGAGTTGGGTTACCGAAGGCTGATTTGTATTTCCGGAATACTGAATGCGCAGATTATTCTGACGGCTCCAACGGTAATTGAATTGTGCCGATGGGGCATAATTGACCACGTTTTGGCTGAGATCGTGTATTTTATCATCGCCTTTGAACGTTTTGCTTTTGGAACTTGAAGGTTGTGCACTGAATCCCAATGTATAGTTGTATTTTTCTCTTTCAGCTTTGAAATTGATTTCGATTTGCTGATTCACAAAATCGTTTTCGAGCCTTTTGCTATAGTCCGGATCGAAAATGGTGTAGTTGCCTTCAGCATCTTTTGATCTGGTATCTCTATCCGATTCCGAGATATTGCGGCGGTAACGGTAAGCCAGTTGGATGAAATTGTTTCTGCCGATGGGCTCGACGTAGGAAACGTAACCTTGCCAGTTCTTGCTGTTGTTGGTATTTGTAAATCGTTGGTCGATGATATCGTCGGGTTTCGTACCGTGATATAATGTGTTGGAAAGATTATTCCCCTTGTTTTCCGAATCGTTGATTCCGCCCCTGAGTTGAATGCTGAACACGCGTCCTTCTTTTCCGAGTTGGCGGCTGGCGTCCAGACGGGCACCGATGTTTTTCCCGTCTCCCTCGGAGAAATATTCCGAATCGCCACTGTTAATGGTATCGTTTGTTTCGTTACGGGTAAAGAAATCGCCGGTTTCGGTGCGCCGGTTTTCGAATATCCCGGCATTGGGCCGGAAAATGATTTGCGTGAGTGTGTCGGGTTTCCATTCCAGACGGAAATCCATATTGAAATTTTGGCTTTTGTTCTTGCCGGCTTCGTTTTCGTCTTCGAAAGTATTTCCCCCGCTCAACAAGTTTTGGGTGTAGGTTTTTGATATGAGGTTGTTGTCGGTTGATCCGAAACGTACGTTACCGCCCAGTTTGAGTTTTTCGGAAAATGTTGTATTGAAATTCATGCCTCCCATGCCCGAAGTGGTTACGCCGTTTTGCCCACCGAACATACCCCGCATGCCACGACCTCCCATACCACCAAACATGCTTGTAGCCAAATCGGAAAATCCGGCATTGTTGGTATTGTTCAAACTTCCCAGGAAAGTGTATTGGTTTTTGTCTTTCATATAATTAACCATTGCATTGGCTTCGTAACGGTCTTTGTTGCCATAGCCCGCAAAGGCATTGCCCATCAACCCTTCTTTCATGCCGGGGCGAACCACCAGATTGATGACCGTTTCCTCTTCATCATCGTCGAAACCGGTCATTTGGGCCAACTCAGACCTTCTATCCAGCACTTGGAGTTTTTCTACCATTTTGGCCGGAAGGTTTTTGGAGGCTACTTTGGGGTCGTCGCTGAAGAATTCTTCGCCGTCGACCAATATCTTTTTTATCTCGCGACCGTGGACCGTTATTTTCCCGTCTTTATCTACTTCAACGCCGGGCATTTTTTTCAATAAGTCTTCGACAACCGCACTCTCGGTGACTTTGTATGAATCGGCACTAAACTCCAATGTATCACCCTTGACGCGTATCTCGGGAGCTTTTGCTGCAATGACCACTTCGGAAAGAACGATTTTGGTAGGATGAAAGAGAAGCGTACCCATTTGAACAACCGGAGAGGAGGAGGTTACTTGTACGTTTTGGAAAATATCTTTATACCCCAAAAAAGAAATATGAACAATGTAGGATCCGTACTTGACGGGAATGGAAAAAGAGCCGTCGGCTTTGCTTGCCTGACCGGTAACGAATGTGCTGTCTTTTTGCTGTAAGACGCGTATATTGGCCAAAGCGACCGGTTCTTTGGTGATTTGGTCGATGAGTTTACCGGAAATGGTTCCTGTGCCCGATGATGTGGGTGTTTGCGCCTTTACCGAAAGAACGACAACCAATAGAATGGGGATGAGATAGCCTAGCTTTTTCATGTTTTTAGTGTGATAAAATAATTCTCTTTTTCTTTGTATGCCAAAATTAAGCTTATCTCATCACACGTACAAACAAAATAGATTAACAGGGTTTTTTTCTCGACGAACCCGCTTTAGAGTCCGATGTACCGGTTGTTCTCGTTGGTTCCGTTGTTCTTGTTGTACAACGATTTTGCCATTTTTAACCGTTATCCCTTCGAGTTCACGTTGTCCTTATTGTTCTTATTGTTCCTGTCGATGAAAACAACGGGATTGGGATTAAAAACGGCAATACGAGTTAAAAATAATGACCGATTCCCAGGTAGGCATGAACTTTTTTGGACAGATCGGTATAGCCTATTTCAACGGTTAGCGGTCCTACGACGGTGAGGTGCGAATAGCCGATGTTTGCGCCTGTAAAATATTTTCCGTCGAAGATTTTCAGAGCCTTGTCATTGTGTACAGCTACATTGAAATTTGCGTAGACATGTTGTTTCGACGTCAGTTGGTAGTGTATATCGGCTTGTAATTTGAGAAACGAATTTTTCAGGATTTCCATACCTCCTGAGCCCGGCAAAGCAATTTGTTGAGGGAGATAATGACTGTCGAATTTTCCGCCAACGAAATTGTAGTATATCAAAGGCATGCTGTCGGGGGCGTGAAAAAAGGTTCTGCCGGAAATCTCGGGTGTAAGGCACCATTTGTCGGTGATTTTTATGGGTTTCAAACATCTCATGTTCAATACATTTAAGGGCAGATCGTCATTCATTTGGTAAAAATTGTCGGTATGGAGTGTATAGCGAAATGAGAAATATTGTCCTGTGGTGGGGAAATAGTTTTTGTTGAGATTGTCGAAAACACCTTCGAGGAAATAATTGACATAAAGTTTGTTATTTAACCCCATGCGTTGGAAATCGGTATGATTGGTGAGTGTGGAAAAGAAATGACAATAATCGAAGTTAATGCCGAGATGGAGCCTGGTGTTGTGGAAATAAAATTCGGAGAAGTTGAGATTGAGCGAATTTCGGGTAATGCCGAAGCTATGGGAGCGTTGTCCGCGATTGTAAACGTCTATTTCGTTGCGACTCAATGTGTAGGAAATGCCGCCCCGATAGAAGATTCCCTTGTTAATGTAGTAATTGAGGAAGAGGTAGGGGTTTTTGCTGAGGCGGGTGGTAACGTCGATGACGGAGTTTAGCGAAGAAGCTGTTCGGATAGTGGTATTCGCCAAAATAGCTGCTACGTCTTCGGTATCGAAACGCAAGCCGAGATTGAGTGTCCTGAAATCTTTTTTTTCTACCTCGAAAATCAGGTCGAAAGGAGAATCTCCTTTGAGTTGATAGACTACGCTTGTAAACATGCCGGTTGCGTAGATTTGGGATGTCAGGGTTTCAAGATCTTTGCGGGTGATTTTATTGTGTTTGATTTGGATTCGTTTGAGCATTTCTACACTTTCTTTGGGAGAAAGTCCGGTAAATCGGATGCTGTTAATTTCCAGCGTGTCCATGTTGATATACGGATTTACGATTTCCGGCTTAAAGGGTTCGGAATCGGTGATACCCAACGACGTTTTAAGCGCCATCAATTCGTTCCATTTTTCACGAGCAGCTTTTTCACCTCGCCGGATGATGGTGTCGACAGCATCGTCTTCGAAACTCATGGTTCCATATGGCCGGGTATCTACCGCAATTAAAACATCGGTGTTCCGAATATTTTCTTCCTCTTTCTGTTTGTCGAGGAAGTTGGCCAGCCCTGAGATCACTTCAACCATTGACCCTTTGTATTTTTCCTTGGCGTCTTTATCGGGTAACATGGTGACACCGATAATCACATCGGCGCCCATCGCTTTGACCAAATCTGCCGGATAGTTGTTGACGATGCCGCCGTCGATAAGCAGCATGCTGTCCATTTCCACCGGAGCGAACATACCCGGAATAGCCATGCTTGCCCGCATGGCTTGTGCCAGAACCCCCTCTCTGAGGGGCACTTCCTTACCCGTGCGAATATCGGCTGCTATGCAACCGAAAGGAATGGGAAGATCGTCGAAGTGGATGGGATCTTGATAACCGATGGTTAAATTTAAAAACAGATTGTAGAGATTTTGCCCCATGATCATGCCGGAAGGGAGACTCAGTTTGCCGGATTTTTTCTTGAACTCCACTTCGTAGGGCAACGAAATGAGATAGCGGTCGGAAGCATCTTTTAGTACAGATGGCAAGTTCTCACGAGGGGTGTTGTCGCTTAGAAGATAAAGCCAATCTTGCGTCGTTGCCATCGAATCCAACTTGTTGGCGTCGTATCCCACGGCATAGAGTCCGCCGACAATGGCTCCCATGCTGGTGCCGGCAATGTAGTCGATGGGAATTCCCGCTTCTTCGAGCACTTTGAGGGCACCAATGTGGGCAAAGCCTTTGGCACCTCCCCCTTTGAGCACCACGCCTACTTTTTTGCGCGGCTGATCTTGTGCCACGATTACCGAAAAAATCAAAAAATACAGTGCGGCGACGATAAGAGACTTTTTTCGCATATTTTTGTTTTCTTTTTTACCGATTATGCGTACGTTCGAACAAAATTAATCAAAATAATGTGCAAAAAAACCAATTGAAGTGTTAAATGGGTGCAGGTGAAGGATAAAAAGGAAGAATTAAGGTTTATTTGTTTTTGATTGAAAACATTTTTTAATAATTTCGTATATTTAAAGTTCTTTTTTAGGCAAAATAGATAATTATGGAAGTATTGAAGCATTTACCCGAAGAGAATGCAGGGCGACTAAATCCCGGGATAACTCGTGAGGAAGCCTTTGCGTTGTTACGACAATATAATAAAGAACCCTTTCATATTCAGCACGGTGAGACGATGGAAGCAGTAATGCGACATTTTGCCCGCATCTTGGGGTATGACGAAGAAGAAGAGTTTTGGGGATTGGTAGGTTTATTGCATGACCTGGATTTTGAAGCGTTTCCTGATGAACATTGCATAAAGGTACGCGAAATCATGGGAACAGCGGAGATAAATCCCGAAATTCTGCGGGCAGTGGTTTCGCATGCGTATGGTTTTACCCAACACGATGTACCACCCGAGCATG
>JAAZMQ010000003.1 GCA_012798745.1 Bacteroidales bacterium | reverse complement strand
ATTTACCCGCAACTCAATGATAGTGCCAACTTCGGTCGCCTCCCGGGAAAATATTATACCATAGACGAAGCTAAAGATATTGCGGCATTTTGCAAAGCACACCACGTGTTGCTTATCCCGGAAATAGATATGCCGGGGCATAGTGCTGCTTTCAGAAAAGCATTCGGTTGCAATATGCAAAGTCCTGAAGGAATGGATATTCTAAAACAATTGCTCAAAGAAATTTGTATCGAGATTTTCCCCGATCTGCCTTATCTCCATATCGGTACCGATGAAGTAGAAATCACAAATCCGGAATTTGTGCCCGAAATGGTACAACACATTCGTTCAATGGGGAAAAAAGTGATTTCCTGGAATCCCGGATATACCTACCAGCCGGGAGAAATCGATAAGATACAAATGTGGAGTTCGCGCGGAAAACCATTAACCAATACGCCGGCTATTGATTCTCGGTACCATTATATCAATCATTTTGACAATTTTGCCGATTTAATTGCCCTGTATAATAGCAACATCGGCAACCGGGAATATGAAGAAGACAACATCATAGGAGCAATAATGGCTGTATGGAACGATCGATTTGTATATCCCGAAAAACATATTTTGATCGAAAACGCTTTCTATCCTTTAATGCTGACTTTTGCCGAAAGTTCATGGCAAGGCGGACGCAAAAAATATTTCGAACAACAAGGCACATTATTAAAAGAAGATACACCGGAATACCCGCTTTTTATTGATTTTGAAAATCGATTGCTCTGGCATAAACAAAATATATTCAAAGATTTACCTTTTCCCTATGTACGCCAAACAAACGTGAAATGGCACATCACAGATGCTTTCCCTAATCACGGCAATCTACGCCAATCATTTCCTCCTGAAAAAAAGCTAAAAACCCACTATACTTATCAAGGGAAAACATATCATACCCGCGAAGCTATTGGTGCCGCCATATACCTACGTCATGTATGGGGAGAGGTGATACCCTCATTTTACGATAACCCTAAGCCCAATCATACAGCATATGCATATACATGGGTTTGGTCGCCAAAAAGACAAACCGTTGGGGCATGGATAAGCACACAAAATTACAGCAGGTCGGAGAAAGATTTGCCTCCTCCTCAAGGAGAATGGGATTATCGGAAAAGTAAAATAATGATCAACGATAAAGAAATTCAACCGCCGGTTTGGAGTAATAATCACACCATTCTCTCAAATGAAATTCCGCTGGGAAACGAAAATTTTGTCGTGCGTCCACCTATTCCCGTAACCTTGAAAAAAGGGTGGAATAAAGTAGTATTGAAATTGCCGATAGGCGAATTTTCCACAAAGGAAGTGCGTCTGCAAAAATGGATGTTTACGTGTGTGTTTGTTACCCTCGACGGTATGGATGAAGTGAAAGGACTTATTTATAACCCCGATAAAAAAATCAATGGAAAAAATGAAAAATAGTAAAGCTTATCCGTGGATTGTAGTAGGATTACTTTGGGTAGTAGCATTGCTTAACTATCTTGACCGACAGATGCTTTCCACTATGCAGGCGGCAATGGCTGTCGATATAAAAGAATTGTCAATTGCAGAAAATTTCGGCCGCTTAATGGGAATATTTTTGCTTGTTTACGGATTTTTAAGCCCCGCAGCAGGGGCTGTGGCAGATAGAATGAATCGAAAATGGCTCATTGCAGGCAGTTTATTTGTATGGTCAGCCGTAACGTATTTCATGGGTTACGCTACTTCTTTCAACCAATTATATTGGCTCAGGGCTTTTATGGTAATAAGTGAAGCATTGTACCTTCCTGCAGCATTGTCCATGATTGCCGATTATCACACGAATAAAACCCGCTCCTTGGCAATCGGCATTCATATGACAGGACTTTATACAGGCCAAGCATTGGGTGGCTTTGGCGCTGCAATAGCTGCCAATTATTCCTGGCGAACAGTATTTCATGGGTTTGGTATCATTGGAATTGTATACGCAGTTATCCTCATTTTGTTCCTTAATGATAAGGAAAATCATACCAATCGGATTTCTGAAATACAACCCCAAAGCGTAAAAGCTGAAAAAGAACCTTTTTGGAAACCATTCGTTGTACTTTTAAGTACGGCGTCTTTCTGGATCATGTTATTCTACTTCATCGTTCCAAGTCTTCCCGGATGGGCAACTAAAAATTGGCTTCCAACCTTATTTACAAAAAATCTGGGCATCCCCATGACAATGGCAGGACCAATGGCAACGATTTCCATTGCCGTCGCATCTCTCATCGGCGTTTTTATTGGCGGACCTCTATCTGACCGATGGGTACTCAAAAACATCAAAGGCCGCATCTACACGAGTGCTATCGGATTACCCCTGACTGTGCCCTCACTCATACTCTTGGGCTTTGGACATACCTATACAAGTCTCATTTGTTCAGCCTTTTTGTTTGGAATAGGTTATGGAATGTTCGACGCCAATAATATGCCCATTCTTTGTCAAATTATCTCTCCCAAATATCGGGCAACAGCCTACGGCATAATGAATATGATGGGAGTTTTTGGAGGATACGCCATTACAATATTAGTTGGAGCTTCTACCGACAAAGGAAGTTTAGGCACTGATTTTAGCAAATTGGCTTTTTTGGTTTTACTTGCAGTTATTATGGTACTGCTTTTCTTGAAGCCTAAAGAAGAGTATACTTACACGGAAGAAAATAACATTTAACTTAATAAATCAACACATAAAAAATTACATTATGAATTTCGAAAAAATAAAAGGATTGATTGTTGCTCCGTTTACGCCATTCAATAAAAAAGGCGAAATTGATTTAAGCCCGATAGGGGATTATGCAACGATGTTACAAAAAAACGGATTAATAGGAGTATTTATCAACGGGTCTTCGGGTGAAGGTTACATGATGACTGTTGAAGAGCGTATGAAACTGGCAGAAAAATGGATATCTGTAGTAGATAAGGAATTCAAGGTTATCGTTCATGTCGGATCGACATGTATAAAAGACAGCTATAAAATGGCACAACATGCTGCTGAAATCGGAGCATTCGGTATAGGTGCTATGGCTTCACCTTTTCCAAAAGCCGGACGCGTTGAAGAACTTGTGAAATACTGCGAAGAAATTGCTTGTGGGGCTCCTTCCCTGCCCTTCTATTTTTATCATATCCCTGCTCTGAGTGGTGTATACTTACCAATGTTGCCCTTCTTGAAAGCAGCAGAAGACAGGATTCCAAATCTGGCAGGGATTAAATATACCTATGAAAGTTTATATGAATATAACCAATGCATGCTATATAAAAATGGTAAATTCGACATGTTGCACGGGCAAGATGAAACCATTCTTTCCGCACTAGTCATGGGCGGAGCGCAAGGGGGAATTAGCGGCACCGGAAACTACATCGGTAAAGTACTGGTGGGTGTAATTAACGAATTCAATAAAGGCAATATTGAAAAAGCACGTGAATTACAAAATTACGCCCAAAAAGTCATTAATGTAATTGTAAATTATCGAGGGAACATCGTTGGAGGGAAACGCATTATGAAATTAATCGGCATTGACCTAGGCATTAACCGCACGCCATTTCAAAATATATCGGATGAAGAAGAAAATTCTCTGAAGAAAGAATTGGAAGCAATAAATTTCTTTGAGCATTGCAATAAGTTTTAGTACAATCTGATCTTGGGATAAAAATTTCTAAAACCAAAAGAAAAGGATTGACACCTTGAGCAAAAAAACAGTGAAACATTTTGCCAATTCATTTGAAAATAATATCTTTGCATAGGAAAGTTGAAAGGGAAGCAGAAATCACGGCTTCCTTTTTTATTCATTATCCATAAATGATCGATAAGAACGAACTGAGCAAAATTGTAGAAGCCTACCTGGAAGGAAAATCCAATTACCTGGTTGAGGTGAAGATAGCCCCGGGAAACATTATTACTGTAGAGATCGATAACGATGAGGGGGTCAATATCGATGATTGCGTGGCATTGAGCCAACATATCGAATCGAAGTTTGACCGGAATGTAGAAGACTTTGAACTTACTGTTACATCGGTCGGTCTGACAGCACCGTTTAAAACGTTGCGTCAATACAAGAAATTTGAAGGTAAAGAGGTAGAAGTTCTTACAAAAAAAGGCGATAAATTGAGAGGTGTCCTGAAATCAGCCGATGAAGACAGATTTACGATAACTGTTACAAAAAAAATCAAACAGGAAGGGGTTAAACGTAAAACTGAAATACAAGAAGATATGCCGTTTGCATACGACGAAATCAAGTATACAAAATATCATCTTCGCTTCAAATAGGGCCGTTTCGGTGATCCATACTTTTTATCGAGAACAAAATCAATTAACAAAAACGAATACATAATTTTGAAAATATTAGAAAACAATCCATGGGCAAAAAGAAAGAGACCATAAGCCTTGTAGATACTTT